>JAIXVO010000791.1 GCA_027482985.1 Cyanobacteriota bacterium | reverse complement strand
CTTACTCACCTTTTAGAAATTGTTCGCTAATTATTTAAATTAGATTTCAGTGCTTTAACGGATGCCATGACAATCCTCAATTTTTACTTCGGCTGACAAGATTTTCTGGCGCTCAAAACCCTCCGCATTCTTGGGGAGTCTGGCGCTGAAATCACCCAGTTTTTTGCGTACTTTTAACTTTCTGTAGGGCACATTCCCCACCGGCAAGGCGGAACGCGGCTGCAATCGCTAGAGTTTTGGGAGGGAATCAGCGACACTGGGAAAATCATTTTGACCAGGGTTGTGATTGATGTTGTCCGGTTCTCTGTGGCGATCGCCCACGCTCAAAGCGGTGCTCCCCTACCTGATCCTGTTTGGGCTAGCGCGCCTGGTGTTCTGGGGGAGTACCTTCCCCAACCCGGATGAAGCGTATTACTGGCTCTGGGGCCAGCATCCCGCCTTGTCTTATTATGATCATCCGCCGTTTCAAGCCTGGGTGCAGGGGGGCGTGACGGCGCTGCTGGGGCGATCCTTTGTGACTTTGCGACTGGCGAATGCAGTCAGTAATGGGCTGCTGTTCTATACCTACTACCGCATCACCTGTCATCTCTATGGCAAATCCAGCAGTCATTATTTTGGGATGACGATCGCCCTGCTGCTGGCCTCCCCGCTCTACTTCCTGTTCTTGGCGCTGGCGTGGCATGACCACTGGTTAATCACCTTCTCTCTGATCGCAGCTTTTCAATTCATTCTGTTTTTAGAGAGTTATGAGCGCGATGGGCACGGCAAAACGAAACACCTCTATGCCGCCGCGATCGCCCTCGGACTGGCTTTGCTCTGTAAATATAATGCGATGTTTGTGGGCTTGGGTTGTTTGGTGGCGGTGGGTGCGACGAAGCAATGGCGGGGGTTATTCCGCGATCGCCGCTTGTATATCGCGCTGCTGATCACCCTCACCCTGTTGCTACCGATTCTGATCTGGAATGTTAATAACAACTTTCAGTCGATCCAGTATTACAGCGATCGCAGTGTGGACAATGCGGGCTTCCGGGTGAAGTGGAGCGATACCTTAGTATTTATTGGCGTGTCGATCGCGACGGTATCACCTGTGAATAGTTGGGCGATCGTGCAGGTTTTGCGGCGGCTGCGATCGACTGACGATCAAACTTCTCCCTATCCAGCGATCGCGTTCTGGATTTTTACCGTTTCTACTGTGTCGCTTCTAACGATTTCGCTGTTTTCTACAGCGCTCTATTACTGGAATATTTTGGCGTATCTATTGTTGTTCCCGTTGTTGCCGATGGTGTTTGAGAGAGGAAGGAGTCAGGAGTCAGGCTTCGACGTGAGCGCTCAACCGAACGTAGTCAGAAGTCAGGAGTGGCGGCAACCTACCGGACAACCTCAGCGCTCCAGACTATTTGTGGCGGGGCAATTGTATGGGCTGTTGTTTGCGGTGTTGCTGGTGCTGCATTACAGCGTGTTGCCGTTGTCGGCGTGGGGCGATCCGCAGGGTGATCCAGATTCTCGGTTGTTGTTTGGGTGGGAGCAGGTGGGGGTGGTGGTGCAGCAGCAAAAAGTGGGATTGAATCAGCCTTTTCTAGTGACAACGGATTATCGGACGGCATCGGCGTTGGCGTATCAATTGCAAGATCCCACCGTATTAGCGATCGCGGATCGAGTTGATCAATTTGATTTCTGGCTGCATGAGTCCCAATTGCAAGGTCGAGATGCGGTGATTTTGACGGATGATTGGCATCCATTGGAACCGAAATTGCGCGATCGCTTTGACCGAATTTCTGAGCCAGAAACCATTGCCGTTAAACGGTTTGGCTATTTCATTAAGAACTACTCCGTGCGGCGCGGCTACAGCTTTCGAGCTGGCTAGCATCGGGTGTGGCGCAAAGCTTAGAGAATCCTGTGATTACGCTACGACTTGCAAGAAGTGGATTATTGTTAGGCTGTGGAAATTGCTTCCTGCCTGCGATCGCACTTGTGGCAGGACATTTTGTTAGCTGCGCTACGAAATCACTCGAAACTCTCGTTGGAGGTGACAATGGTCGTTACCAATACACAGGAATTAGAACAGTTGATTGAACGAGTCAAAGTGGCTCAGCAAAAATATGCCAGCTTTAGTCAGGCACAGGTCGATGTCATCTTTAAGAAAGCGGCTTTAGCGGCAAATGCAGCGCGGATTCCGCTGGCGAAGATGGCCGTAGCGGAAACGGGAATGGGCGTGATTGAAGACAAAGTGATCAAAAATCACTTCGCATCCGAAATTATTTATAACAAGTACAAAGACGAAAAAACTTGCGGCGTGATCGAGGAAGATAAATCCTTCGGTATTCAACGGATTGCTGAACCCGTGGGCATTCTGGCCGGGATTGTCCCCACCACAAACCCGACTTCGACAGCTATCTTTAAAGCCCTGATCGCGCTCAAAACGCGCAACGCCATTATTTTTTCTCCCCATCCACGGGCTAAAAGTTGCACGATCGCCGCCGCTCAAGTGGTGCGGGATGCCGCCGTGGCAGCAGGGGCACCGGAAGACTTGATCGGTTGGATTGATGACCCCACTGTGCCCCTATCCCAGACGCTCATGCAACATCCCAGCATTAGCCTGATTCTGGCGACGGGTGGCCCTGGCATGGTGCGTGCCGCCTACTCTTCCGGGCGACCGTCGTTGGGGGTGGGAGCAGGCAACACGCCAGCGCTGATCGACTCCAGCGCCAAAATCAAAATGGCAGTGTCGTCCATCATCCTGAGCAAAACCTTTGACAACGGCATGATTTGCGCCAGTGAACAGTCGGTGATTGTGCTGGATGATGTCTACAACGAGGTGCGGCAGGAATTTTTGGCGCGGGGAGCGTACTTCCTGACCCCGGCAGAACGGCAGCGGGTCGGCTCTAAAATGATTATCGAGGGGCGGCTGAATGCTGAAATTGTGGGGCAGTCGGTGGAAAAGCTGGCGGCATTGTGTGAGTTGACGCTGCCTACCGATACCCGCGTCATCATCGGCGAAGTGACTGACATCAATCGCGATGAACCCTTCGCTTACGAAAAACTCTCGCCGATCCTGGCGATGTACCGCGCCTCCAGCTTTGAGGATGCGGTGGAGAAGGCCGACCAATTGGTGGAATTTGGCGGACGGGGGCATACCGCTGTGCTGTATACCGATCCGGCGAATCTTGACCACATTCGGCGCTTTGAGGACAAAGTGGAAACCTCACGAGTGTTGATCAATACGCCGTCCTCTCAAGGCGCGATCGGTGATTTGTATAACTTCCGCTTAGATCCTTCCCTGACGCTGGGCTGCGGCACCTGGGGCGGCAACTCCATCAGCGAAAACGTCGAACCCCGGCACCTGCTGAACATTAAGACAGTGGCAGAACGGCGAGAGAATATGCTCTGGTTCCGGGTGCCGCCCAAAATCTACTTCAAATACGGGTCGCTGCCCATCGCGATTCGAGAATTGGCGGGTAAGCGACGGGCGTTTATCGTGACGGACAAGCCGCTGTACGATCTGGGGGTGACGGCACCACTGGAAGATTGCCTGGAAGAAATTGGGCTGAAATACGATGTCTTCTACGATGTGGAACCTGATCCCTCGCTGGATACGGTCAATCGCGGGTTGACCTTAATGAAGACCTTCCAACCGGATGTGATTATCGCGATCGGCGGTGGGAGTCCGATGGATGCGGCCAAAATCATGTGGCTGCTGTACGAACATCCCGAAATTGAATTTGAAGGCTTGGCAATGCGGTTTATGGATATCCGCAAACGGGTGTATTCTCTCCCACCTTTAGGTGAAAAGGCAATCATGGTCTCGATTCCGACCACCTCTGGCACCGGATCAGAAGTGACCCCGTTTGCCGTGGTGACCGATCTCCGCTCTGGCATCAAATATCCCCTCGCAGACTATGCCCTCACGCCGACGATGGCGATCGTCGATCCCGAACTGGTGCTGAATATGCCCAAAAAGCTGACGGCCTATGGCGGGATCGATGCCCTGACCCACGCGATCGAAGCGTTTGTGTCGGTGCTGGCTTCGGAGTACACCAACGGTTTAGCCCTGGAAGCGATTCGGCTGATCTTCAAATATCTGCCCCGCGCTTATCACAATGGCGCGAATGATCCTAAAGCCCGCGAGAAGCTGCACTATGCCGCCACGATCGCCGGTCTCGCCTTTGCCAACAGTTTCCTGGGCATCTGTCACTCGATGGCGCACCAACTGGGGGCGATGTTCCATGTGCCGCATGGGTTAGCCAATGGCCTGATGATTTCTCACGTCATTCGCTACAACGCTACCGATGCGCCCTTCAAACAAGCCACCTTCTCGCAATATCAATATCCCAATGCCAAATGGCGCTATGCCCGGATCGCCAACTACCTGGGGTTGGGCGGTGAGACGGAAGCCGAAAAAGTGGATCTGCTGATTGCCGCGATCGAGCAACTGAAGCGAGAGGTGGACATCCCGACAGCCGCGAAGGAGGCGATCAAAGAAAGTCGCGCCGAGTTCTATGCCAAATTGGACGACCTGGCGGATCAAGCTTTCGATGATCAATGTACAGGCTCAAATCCCCGCTACCCCTTGATCAGCGACTTGAAGCAGTTGTTGGCCAATGCCTACGAAGGCAACCTAGAGCTGGCGATCGCCCCTAGCAACGGGCACCCCTCGGAAGTGGTCGTAAATCCAGATCCGCAACCCGTGGGGTAAGACAGAGAAGGCAGGAGGCAGGAGGCAGAGGGCAGAAGGAAGGAGACAGGAGACAGGAGGCAGGAGGCAGGAGGCAGGCTTCGACGTGAGCGCTCAGCCGAACGTAGGCAGGAGGCAGGCGTGGCATGAATTGCCCTCATCCCCAACCCTTCTCCCCAGGGAGAAGGGAGCTAAAACGCTTGTTCCCTCTCCTTCTGGGAGAGGGCTAGGGTGAGGGCGGATCGGATGGCTTCATTCCAGAATTCAGCAACGCCGAAGACAAGCGCAAGACTGGTTTGAAAGGGATAGTCCTTAGTTCGGAGGTGTTCCATCTGCCATCAGCCTTTGCCCATCCTCGAAGGGCTGTTTCCTCTGCCGTCTGCCTTTTGCCCGACCCAGGTTGGCTCTTGTCCGCTTTTCCCTGTACCCTGATTCGTATGACCTGTTGAGTTTGATTTCATGGAACCTGCAGCAGAAACTCAGGATCGCAAGGCGGATCACT
>JAIXVO010000446.1 GCA_027482985.1 Cyanobacteriota bacterium | reverse complement strand
TGGATCAGCTCAAAGCGGCGGGGCTGGTCTTGCCCGACTTACTGATCGTGGATATGCAAAATGTCAGCTTGAATCCCTATGCGTTTTGTCGCTGGTGTCGGGAGCAATATCCCCATACCAAAGTGGTGCTAACGAATTCCGGACAATCCGAAATTTCCCTGTCAGAGCGGCAATGGGCGGTAAATCAGGGGGCTTCCGACTTGCTCCCCGGCTTCCGGCAAGAAAACTTGGTGAGTGGCGTAGCGATCGCCGTCAAGCGGATTTTGGAAATCCTGGATGGTCATCCTTTCAACAATGGCGCGCTGATCTCCGTGCTGCTGACGATTAAACGCCAGCTTGATGAAAAGGCTAGTCGGTTGATGCGATCGCCCAAAGCGGTCACCAACCCCACGCCCGATCAAAATGGGCATTTGATGATCTCCACCTTGCGCTCAACCATGTTGGAGCCAGCACCGCTGTTGGCAACGGGCACTACGAATGGCAATGGTCATGGCCACGGCAACGGCAACGGCAACGACACGAAAAATGGTACAACTGGGAAGCATTCGTCAAATTTGCCGAGCATCAAGGCGGCGAATGGGCAGGCAACGGTCAGCCGAGCAGTGGTCTTGTCCACCCCTAATGACTTGTCGTTGAGTGAAGCCGATACCGCGATCGAAGCCGCTCCCCACTCTCCCACAACAGCCTCCAGCCCCCCACCGCGATCGAATGCTAGTGGGGCCACCGCCGACCCCAATGCCACCAGTCAGCCCCAGCGTCGTTATCGTGGACTCTACTACTAACCCGAGTTTAACGGAACAAATTCTGGCTCCAGTGCCCGGCAACCCCCTTGCCAGCTTGAGACGCGTGGATCACCTGTGGCGATCGCTGCGCGAACAGACCCGACCCATTCCCGCGGTTGTTCAATCCCATGCGCTGCCGCTGGAGACTGTCGAGTGGGATGTGGTTATTTGTGGTGGCACCTTGGGTATTTTGGTGGGGGCGACCCTAGCGCAACAAGGCTGGCGCGTGGCTCTCCTGGAACGGGGTACCCTGCGGGGACGCGAGCAGGAATGGAATATTTCTCGCCGGGAGTTACAGACCTTTGTCACTCTGGGGTTGTTGACGGAGGCGGAGTTAGCGCAGGCGATCGCGACCACCTATAACCCGGCTCGCATCAGTTTTCTGGGTGGCACGGAGGTCTGGGTCAAGGATGTGCTGAATATTGGCGTTGATCCGGTTTACCTGTTAGCCACGTTGAAGCAAAAATTTTTGGCAGCAGGGGGGGAATTGTTTGAGCACACGCCCTTTCAATCCCTGATGGGGCATCCCAATGGCGTTCAGGTGCAGGCAGGCGACCGCCCGTTTACGGCAAGGTTGGCGATCGATGCGATGGGGCACTTCTCGCCCATTGTGCAGCAGGCGCGGCAGGGGCGATCGCCAGATGCGGTCTGTCTGGTTGTTGGTTCTTGTGCCCAGGGGTTTCCAGCAAATTCGACGGGTGACCTGATCGCCACCTTCACCCCCATTCAGCACCAATGTCAGTATTTTTGGGAAGCGTTCCCCGCGCGGGATGGTCGCACAACGTACCTGTTTACCTATGTGGATGCCCATCCCGATCGCCCCAGCCTGGAAACCTTATTTAATGAATACTTGCGGCTGTTGCCCACCTATCAGGGGGTGGAGTTAGCCCAGTTGCAATTCCAGCGGGCGCTGTTTGGCGTGTTTCCTGCTTATCGGCAAAGTCCCTTACGGCTGGAGTGGGATCGGATTCTGCCCGTCGGTGATAGTAGTGGGGGGCAGTCCCCCCTCAGTTTTGGTGGATTTGGGGCGATGGTGCGGCATTTGCAACGGTTGACCAGTGGCATTCAGGATGCTTTGCAGGCTGATCTGCTCGATCGCCGGGCCCTGGCCGCCCTCCAACCCTACCAGCCGAATTTGTCCGTCACCTGGTTATTTCAACAAACGATGAGTGTGGGCATCGATCAGCAAACTACACCCAACCAGATTAACGACCTGCTGGCGGGCATTTTTCAAGACATGGCGGGCTTGGGTGATCCAGTCCTCAAACCCTTCTTGCAGGATGTCGTGCAGTTTCCAGCCCTGTTTCAAACCCTGGCGCAAACCGCCATCCGCCATCCCCGTCTGGTGCTACAAGTGATCCCCCAAGTCGGGGTGCTGTCCCTCACGGAATGGCTGGGACACTATCTAAATCTGGCCCGATATGCCGCGCTTTACCCGATCGCGCAACGATTTCTTCGATCCACCCAAGCTTTCCCACCGCAAATGCAGTATTATTTTCGTCGCTGGTTGGATGCTCTGGCTTACGGCTCTGGGCAAGACTACGAGCATGAGGGATAGATAGGTAGCGTTATGACATCGGCGATCGCACGGCAGCTTTTCACCCAGGAAATTCAGCAACCTGAGGCGCAGATTAATCTGGAACGAGCTGCTTTATACATCGCTCAGGAAGAATACCCAGCTCTGGATGTGGATGCGTACTTAAATGGGCTGGATACAATGGCTGCTGACGTATTGGAGCAATTGCCCATCGAGCAATATCCGCTCAAAGTGCTGCGGACGATGAATCAATATTTGTTTGCAGATCTGGGTTTTACAGGCAACCGCACCGAGTACTACGATCCCCGCAATAGCTTCTTGAATGATGTGATCGATCGCCGCACCGGGATTCCCATCACCCTTTCCCTGGTGTATTTGGCGATCGCCGAACGGATTGGGTTTCCCATGATCGGGGTGAATATGCCGGGGCATTTTCTGATTCGTCCGGCGGTAGAGGCAATGGAAATCTTTGTTGATCCCTTCCATCAAGGCGAAATTTTGTTCTCCCAGGATTGCGAAGAACTGCTGGTGAAAGTCTTCGATCGCCGCGTCGAGTTGCGTCCTGAATATGTGGAATCCGTCGGCAATCGCCAGTTTCTTGGTCGCTTACTGACTAATCTTAAAGTCATCTACATCAACCAGAAAACCTTCCAAAAAGCCCTTGACGCTTTGGATCGCATCCTTCTGCTGTTTCCCGATAGCGCTCTTGAACTGCGCGATCGCGGGGTGCTCAACTACCGCCTGCACCGCTATACCGCCGCCCGTCAGGATTTTCAGCAATATCTTGCGGTCGCCCCCCAAGCCGAAGATGCCCAACTCATTCAGGAGATTCTCGACGACCTACCAGAAGTCGATGGGATTGAGGAACTGGAAGCCGATTAGAATCATCATTTGTTGAGCGAGTCCCCGGCACGCCCCTCCCTCTCGCTCCTTCCCCTACTGCCCCGCCCGATAAATCTCCTCCGCCACCCGCTTCATCCGTCGCAATTGAGCTTTCATATCGTTTTGCGTCAGTTGGCTGGCAAAGCGATCGAAGCCAAACCGCACAATCGGGTTGGGAATTGTAAACTCGAAGCGATTGACGAGCCGCGTCCCGCCCAATTCGGGATTACACTCCCAGCGATCGCGGCCGGCAAAAAATCCTTTGAACTGCCACACAATCAATCCCGGTTCCCGTTCTACCACCACACTCTGCAATGTCGGTTGCAGCACCGGCACTTGAATCACAAACCGACTTTGCCGCCCAATTTCGGTACTCCACTCACCGCCAATCGGTTCACACCGCAACGCCGGATTCAACCACCGATGCATCAATTCCAGATCCGTCAGACAGCGCTCCACCGCGATCGCGCTAGCCTGAATCTGGATCATTTGTTCAAACACTCGAGCAGCAGTCATAGCAAGCAAAAGGGCAGAGTAGAGGATGTTCTTTCAGCTTACTGGATAGGAGCAGACAGGAGGCAGGAGGGCAGAAGAAGGGAGCGGGAGGCATAGGTTCGCGGGTGGAATCGGTTGGATGATTTGAAAGCCGATCGTGATCGCCCAATATGGTAGCCTAATGAACCGTAACTGACTGGTTCTCCACCCTGCGCGATCGGCTCACTGATGTCCCAGTTCCAAGCCCTAATTTTTGATGTCGATGGCACCCTCGCGGATACGGAGCGAGATGGGCATCGCGTGGCTTTTAATCAAGCCTTTAAGTCGCTGGGGTTGCCGTGGGAGTGGACGGTAGAGCGCTATGGGCAGTTATTGAGCACGGCAGGCGGGAAAGAACGATTGCAGCGGTACTGGCAGGAAGACCAACCGGATTTTGTGCCGCGACCGGATGAGATGACCTGGGCAGCGACTTTGCACAAAGTCAAAACACAATTTTATAAAACGCGAGTCCAAGCGGGGGGGCTGCCGTTGCGGCCGGGCGTGCAGCGGTTGCTCCAAGAGGCTAGACAGCAGGGCATCCGCCTCGCGATCGCGACCACCAGTGCCCCGGAAAATGTGGTGGCGTTGCTGGCAACCAATTTGCACTCCGACAGCCCTGGCTGGTTTGAGGTGATTGCGGCGGGGGATATGGTGCCCGCCAAAAAACCTGCGCCTGATGTGTATTTGTATGTGCTGGAAAAAATGGGCTTGCCGCCGGAGCAGTGTTTGGCGATCGAAGATTCGCGCCAGGGGTTATTAGCCGCGACTGCCGCTGGCTTGCAGACTGTTATTACCCGCAGCCACTACACTCAGGCGGAAGATTTTCGGGAGGCCGTGTTGGTGCTGGATCATTTGGGGGAACCGGACTTACCGTTTACCGCGATCGCGGGCAACGTTGGGACTGCCACCTATTTTGATCTAACCTTGGCGAGGGCACTCCTTGCCTAACGGGGACAACCAGCGGGGCGCGGGCTGACTTCTCCGCCTTCCCATTACCCCCCAACGCCCCAATCCTTCTACAATAAACAAGCGTTGATTGCTTACAATCACGTCCGCTGTTGATCGCCCGCGAGACAGGAGAAATCTTGTGAGAGAAATTTTGATTAGTTTCGGCGTGATGGTTGCCTGTGTGCTGCTCATCGTCGTTTCTCAATTTAGTCTGAATCGGAGCCCAGCTACCGCTGCCAGCTTACCCACCACCGAACCCATCGAACGGTTGAGCGAAGTGAGTGCCCAACCGCTGATGGCCTCAGTGCCCACCCCTACAACAACCGCCAAGAAAGTGGAAGCATCCCCTAACTACGTCACCACCCCCACGGGCTTGAAATATCTGGATATGGTCGAAGGCAGTGGGGCTGAGCCAACTGCCGGACAAACCGTCACTGTGCACTACACGGGCACGCTCGAAGACGGCAGCAAGTTTGATAGTTCCCGCGATCGCGGCACCCCGTTCCAGTTCAAGTTGGGGGCGGGTCAGGTAATTAAAGGTTGGGATGAAGGCATTGCCTCGATGAAAGTCGGCGGTCGTCGCCAATTAGTCATCCCACCCGCTCTGGGCTACGGCTCCCGTGGGATTGGGCCGATTCCTCCCAACTCCACGCTGATTTTTGATGTGGAATTGTTGAAAGCGGGTTAAACATGTCACCAGAAGGAAAAGATTTGGGCTTTCTGGCGATCGCAATTCTGTCCGAAGTGATTGCAACCACCACTCTCAAAGCCTCCCATTCCTTCACTCGGCCAGTGCCCAGCCTGATCGTTGTGATCGGCTATGCGCTGGCCTTCTACTTTTTTTCGCTGGCAATGAACTCAATCAGCGTCGGTGTGGCCTATGCCATCTGGAGCGGTGCTGGCATTGTCCTTGTCGCCTTCCTCAGTTGGCTATTCTATGGTCAACTCCTCGATCGCCCCGGCTTGATCGGCATCGGGCTAATTTTAGCGGGTGTGATGGTATTGAATTTGTTTTCCAAAACCGTAGTGCGGTGAGGCAGGAGGAGACAGAAGCCTGACTCCTCCCTACACCCGATTCGGCGAGGCCAGATTCCGAAACTGAGTGAACTGCGATTCAAACAGTAGCTTCACGACACCCGTCGGGCCATTCCGGTGTTTGGTTAGGATGACTTCGGCAATGCCGCGATCGGGGGTATCGGGATTGTAGTACTCGTCCCGGTACAACATCATGATTAAGTCAGCGTCCTGTTCAATGGCTCCGGATTCCCTCAAGTCGGACATCATGGGGCGTTTGTTGGTGCGCGACTCGACACTCCGACTGAGCTGAGAGAGGGCAATCACGGGCACATTCAACTCGCGGGCTAAGCCTTTGAGCGATCGCGTAATTTTGGACAATTCCTGCACTCGGTTATCACTGCCGCCATCCATCAATTGCAAATAGTCCAGCAGGATTATCCCAAACGCGCCGCCCTGTTCGGCTTGCAGGCGGCGTGCCTTCGATCGCATCTCGGTGACGGTAATGTTGGGCGTATCGTCAATAAACATCGGCAGTTGGGACAGGGCACTGATCGCATGTCCCAGGGGTTCCCATTCCTGCTGACTGACCCGCCCCGATCGCAATCGCCCACTCTCAATCCGCACCTCACTCGCCAGCAACCGCTGCACCAGTTGCTCCTTCGACATTTCCAAACTAAAGATCGCCACGGGCAACTTGTGAAACGCCGCAATGTTGCGAGCTACGTTCATCGTGAAGCTGGTCTTCCCCATCGACGGACGACCCGCCACGATGATTAAGTCCGATCGCTGGAAGCCCTGAGTCATTGCATCCAGGTC
>JAIXVO010000195.1 GCA_027482985.1 Cyanobacteriota bacterium | reverse complement strand
GCGGTAGTGCACCCAGGGATAAATTTGGGTTCCCACTTCGGGGTTCGCCATGTTGATGGTGATTGTCACGTGATCCACGTTCAAGTCTTTAATCTTTTGGACGTGATCCGGCAACATCAATCCATTAGTAGACAAGCACAGTTTAATATCGGGTGCTTTGTCGGCAATTAAATCAAAGGTGCGGAAGGTTTTTTCCGGGTTTGCCAGGGGGTCGCCAGGACCGGCAATCCCTAATACCGTCATCTGCGGAATCTTACCCGCAATCACCAGCACCTTGTGGGCGGCTTCTTCCGGTGTTAACAACTCACTCACCACACCAGGGCGGCTCTCATTCGCACAATCATATTTCCGGTTGCAATAGTTGCATTGAATGTTGCAGGCAGGGGCCACCGCAACGTGCATCCGAGCATAGTGATGATGGGCTTCTTCGCTATAGCAGGGGTGCTTCGAGATGCGATCGAGGGTCTTTTGGTCGATCGCCGGAGCCGCAGCATTACTGGTACAACCACAGCTATCAGAACTCGCAGGCTTGGCACTCGTCGTAACTAAGGTCTCGGGCGTAGCTTCAGTTGGCGGCGCGGTCAGCAGTCCAGAAGGAGGAGGAGGTGTCATTGAAGTTTGGCAGGGCTGAGTGGATAGGAGGCTCGCCGGGAGGACGAAGCGCACTCGCTCTAAAAAAAATATGAAGTCGCTGGGTGCAAACAGTCTGCCTACGCAGACTAGAACGATTTAAGAGTATCTGGGTGAGTTAAAACCGCAGAGGGAACTCTAAGAGGAGTTGCAGAATCAACGACTTCAATTCGCAGAGTTGGTGCAGTTGCGTCACTCCATTCACCAAAAGTCCGAGAGTCGAAACTGGAAAGCTTGTTCCTCATCAGGAGGTTTGGTGATTGGCGTTGTGTGAGTTATAACAGTCGCTCCAAATCGACCCGACTCAGCGCCGCCGATAAGAGTTATTGAATAATTAGGGGTGTACTCATGGCGAGAAACCCCGTATTTTCAAGGATGCAAATTTTTTTGGGGGATGGGGAGCTGGTATTTATCCGGAGAGGCTCCCGTATTTGTGGGTAAAGGGGAAAGACTTCCTGTACTCACTGAAAACATCGATGGAATCTAGGCTTGAATCGGTTTATTGAATAAAAACACTGCACTTTGGAGTGTACTCAGCCGCTGCCAGGGAGCCGCTCCAAAGCCTGAAATCAAGGGGTTTTGGTAAATCAATCAAGCAAAAAGTCAGCAAATATGGACTTGATTTGAATATACCTGATTTATGTATCTAATTTAGCACTTTTCTCAAGTCGAAAATGTTATTCACCTTGTTTTAATATTTTTTCCGATTTGGCTCGATTACTCTATAGAAAGGTAGCTTATGATGCAGAACCCGTCTTTTGAGTACATGATTTAAACTGTGCTAAAACTCGCTTCAGCATCACCAAAGGGTTGATTTTTCAGGCTTTCGGGGTGAGTACCACAATACTGAAACCCATGCTCCTAAACACTAGACCCCATCCAGTAAAATACCAGTCCCCAGCCCTCAAAAAAAGTTGAAAAACTGCTGGAGATGCGGTTTTGGGCATGAGTACTGCCGTAATTATCCAATAACTCTGATGCACACCGCCTGGGGCAGATGGGCGATCGCCACCTGATATAAGCAGGAGAAACAGACCGACTCCTTCACCCAGCGCCCCATGCAACAGCATCCCTTGACTCTACTTCTGTCACCCCTGGTTACTTTCCCCTGGAAAGGCGCTCAGGTGGGCACCGCTGCCGTTGACTGCCGCGATCGCCGCGCCTCCCGCAAACTGCTACCGCAAGGACTGGCGACCTTCTGGCAGACCGTCAACCAAGATTTCCAGATCATCTTTGAACGCGATCCAGCCGCCCGGAATTGGTTAGAAGTCATTTGTTGTTATCCCGGTTTGCATGCCCTGGTGCTGCACCGTATCGCCCATGCCCTCCAGCAGCGGCGGGTGAGTTTCTTGCCGCGCTTCATTTCCCATCTTGCCCGCCTGTTCACTGGGATTGAAATTCATCCCGGTGCCCAAATTGGCAAAGGGGTATTCATTGACCACGGCATGGGGGTGGTGATTGGCGAAACGGCGATCGTGGGCAACTACACCTTGATCTATCAAGGGGTCACCCTCGGTGGCACCGGAAAAGAAACGGGCAAACGCCATCCCACCGTGGGGGATAACGTTGTGGTGGGAGCGGGGGCAAAAGTTCTGGGGAACATTCAGATTGGCGATCATGCTCGCGTCGGCGCGGGTTCGATCGTGTTACGAGATGTGCCCGCCCATTGCACCGCTGTCGGCGTTCCAGGACGCAATATCTGTCGCACTGGCACCAAAACCTGTCCCCTCGATCATGGGCAAATGCCCGATGTTGAAGCTACTGCCATCCGCACCTTATTGGATCGGATTGAACAGTTAGAAGTCCAGCTCCAATTACTGACCGCGAAGGCCGATCAGTAACCCTAAAACCCCGTTTGTTCAGAGATGCAGTTGTTAATGTTGGTTCGCAAAGATATGTGATCTTCTCGTAATCTTTTGCAGATATTTTTCACGGTTAGCGATTTTCGTTTGAGGTATTCTGATGTATCCCCTTTCTGGTGCAAATCGTGATGTGGCCTGGTATACCACGCAAGTCGTCCCCGTTGATCGGGGCGATCGCTGGCATCTATACCATCGCCTCCAGGAACTCATGATTCCCTGTGCGTGCCTCCAAGACGGCAGCTTACAGGTTGAGGTTCGTGATGGCGTGACGGCTTTGTTGTTATGGAGTGTCGTGCGGCAGTTATCCGCCTCTCGGTCCGAGTTGGTGCATTGGCTGCAGCAATGTTGGGACATGCCTTCGTAAACACCTGAACTGGGAGATCATGATCATGCACCGCAAGATTGGCACCGCTCAATTCGTTCAATTTCTTCAATCCGAGTTAGCTGTTTCCTCCGATGAAATTGCGGTGTTGATGCATCACCCGGAACTGGAACAAGCCCCCCTGCCGATGGTGCTCTGGCAATACGGCTTAGTTTCGACTCAGCAGTTAACCCAAATTTACGACTGGATGGAAATCCAAGCTGATCTGGCGCTCGATGTTAGTTCGATTTAGTGATTCCGGCATCCCCAGATTTTCAGTCTGCTGAAGGCAATCATTCACCTGCTGGCTCTGCTGCTGCCGCATCTCCGATCCGTTTCCCCGTCCCTCACCCCTCATAGGAGCATTCCCATGTTAGAAACACTCGCCACTGCCGCCATTCTGTCCCTCGCCATGACCGTCCTCCACAAAATCATGCTGGCCTGGATGTCAAATGAATTAGAGAAACCCTGCCATCAACTGGAACCCCCTGCTGGCCTGGTGACGCGGCGGTTGATGAAGACGGGGAAACATTGAGGAGAGGAATTGGGAGGGAGGGAAAGGGAGAGAAAGGGAGGGGAAGGAAGCAATGACTGGACATCCTACCTCCTGTGAAACGACCCAGCGGCGCGTCTCTACAAGTTCTCGTCGTCCTCCCTCTGCCTTCCTCCACCTCCCTCTACCTTCCTCCCCCTCCCTCTGACTCCCTTCCCCTCCCTCCCAGGTACTGACTCATGACTGTAATTCCTTTTGATCCGGCGATTCCGACGACTGTGATTGAGATTAATGACACGACGCTGCGGGATGGTGAACAGGCGGCGGGAGTGGCATTTAACTTGGAAGAAAAAATCGCGATCGCCCGTCATTTGGATGCGATTGGGGTGCAGGAATTGGAGGTGGGCATTCCGGCGATGGGGGCGGGGGAAGCGAGTGCGATCGCGACGATTTGCCAACTGGGGTTGAAGACGAAGTTATTAGGCTGGAATCGGGCGGTTCGCAGTGACTTGCAAGCGTCGATGGCGTGTGGCTTGAGTCGCGTCCATGTGTCGGTGCCAGTGTCCGAAATTCAACTGGCGGTGAAGTTTCAGGGACAGCGCGATCGCATGCTGACCCAGTTACGCGAAACGATCCTGTTTGGGTTGGATCAAGGACTGGCAGTGGCGATCGGGGGGGAAGATTCCTCTAGAGCCGATGAGTCGTTTTTGATTGACGTGGCGCAATATGCCCAAGAACTGGGCGCATTCCGGTTTCGCTTTTGTGACACAGTGGGGATTCTTGACCCGTTAATGACCTATGAAAAGGTACAAAAGTTAGTCGCTGCCCTCACGATTCCGGTGGAGATGCACACCCATAATGATTTGGGGATGGCCACTGCCAATGCGTTGGCAGGTGTGAGAGCCGGGGCGCGATCGGTGAATACCACTGTGAATGGGTTAGGCGAAAGAGCTGGAAATGCAGCGTTGGAAGAAGTCGTGATGGCACTCAAACGCATTTACGGGATTAATCCCCACATTCAAACCAAACAATTACCCGCACTCTCATCTTTAGTTGCCAAAGCCTCAAATTGTACGTTGCCACCGTGGAAGGCAGTCGTTGGTGAAAATGCGTTTGTGCATGAAGCGGGTATCCATGCCCACGGGATCTTAAATAATCCCCAAACCTATGAAGCGTTCAATCCTGCCGAAGTCGGTTGGGAACATCGATTAGTGGTTGGTAAACACTCAGGCCGACATGTGATTCAGAACATTCTGCAACAACATAACATTACGCTTAGTACCGATGATTTGCAACATGTTTTAGAATCAGTCCGGCACTGGTCGATGCAGGTCAAGCGCAATTTGACCGTCGATGAGTTGTTAAATCTGGTGCCACTGGATTTGCCAGCGACTTTGAATTAGATTTCTTCCCTGCGAAAGGACCAGTTGTCCCGCCTCTCATGCTCAGGTCAGAGCCTATCTGAGCCGCCCTCTGCTACTTATCTCACTCACATTTTTTAGGAGCCTGCGCCATGCAATCGGATGAGATTGAAATTGATTCCCCCCCGCAATATGAAATTGGCGAAAAAGTGCGGGTGCGTAAACTGATTCGCAATGATGGCACCTTTCCGGGGAAAGACATTGGTGCCACCTTAGCCAAGAAGGGTGATGTTGGCTATATCGTCAGCATTGGCACCTTCCTGCAAACCTCTTACATCTACGCCATTCACTTTATTGAGTCTGGCAATGTTGTGGGCTGTCGATCGCGCGAAATTGAAACGGCAGAAGTACACAAACTGGAGACTATTTCATGAAAGTCATGTTACGCCAAAACGCTGCCGGACACCTGATCGTCTACGTTGCCAAGAAAGATTTAGAAGAAGAAGTGGTGAAGGAAGTCGAGGAGGAGGATAACAAAATCTTCACCCTGGCTAACGGGTGGGAGTTATCCATCGCCAAGGCCGATTTTCCTGAGCGCCTCCCCCAAACTGTGGAAGCCAAACGGCTGTCTTAACCACTTACCCCTATCAACGATTCCTTTCCTCGTGATGAACCTAATTCTGTAGAGATGTTTAGTCCCATCTCTACAGAATTTTTTCCAGCTATTTTTTCAGTATTAAGGTAATTTCTGATGAGTCACTGTCTTGCTACTCCAGCATTGGAATTTAACATTGAAGGAGAGTTTTTAGGCTTCGCAGAACCCAGTCAAAAATATAAATACTTGCGCCTTCAGGTCGGGACTGAAGAATTAACCATTAAAATTGCTAAATCACTCCGTCCCTTTATCAAACATACGTTTCATGCGGGTGAAACCATTCGTGTCTCAGGAGTTCGCAAACTGAGTCACAAAACCCAGCAAGTGCAACTCAAAGCCCAGCGCATTATTCCACTGGAATATGCTGATGTCGTTCTCCCTACTGCCTCAACGCCGAAAGCTTGTCAACCCAAGTTAAAAGTGCGCGTGTGTCAGAAGTCGAAATGTTTGAAGCGGGGGGGCAAGTCGCTTTGTGCCTCCATGCAAGCCGCGTTGAAAGATTGGGATTTGCAAGATCAAATTGCGATCGAACCCACGGGTTGTCTGGGTCGCTGTTCTTCCGCGCCGAATCTCATGATTCAACCCGGCAAAAAACTGCATAGCGGCATTTGCACCAAGACGCTACCCAAATTTGAACGCCTACTCAATACGCTTTTGACTTCTGGGAAAAATTAAGCTCGTTCGGTGAAGACCAGGGCGATCGCGGTGAATCACCCTTACCCGCCCCAGGACTTTATCACAACTTCATAAAATGGTTCGCTCCAATGAAGGCAAGATAAAGCCAACCACCTATCCCTCCCTAGAAAGATGTTTTCTAGGGAGAATTTTCTCTATATACATACGAAAGGGTTCAATTTTCGTAGTCTCCAGTGGC
Source organism: Cyanobacteriota bacterium (assembly GCA_027482985.1). GTDB lineage: Bacteria > Cyanobacteriota > Cyanobacteriia > Leptolyngbyales > Leptolyngbyaceae > JSC-12. The sequence continues at coordinate 3,207 of JAIXVO010000195.1, read as the reverse complement.
TTTGATGTTGCCTGTATTCTCTTAACTCATAGTGAAGTAGCGATGACTTCGTTAACCTATCCGTCGAGTGTTCCACCGGTCTCTCTACCTAAAAATTTTCATACGCAACCCGCTCACTGCTCTACTCGCTGTGTGATGAAGCGCACCCTGGACATTGTTGGAAGTTTGGTGGGGTTGACCATCCTAGCGTTATTGTTTCTGCCGATCGCGATCGCCATCAAACTCGACAGTCCCGGTCGTATTTTGTATAGGCAAAAACGCTATGGCTTGAAGGGGCAACCTTTTACCATGTACAAGTTTCGTTCCATGGTTCGCCATGCCGATCGTCTCAAGACGCAGATCCCCAATGATGTCAAAGGCTTGGTGTTCAAAAACAAACAAGACCCCCGGATTACGCGAGTGGGGAAATTTTTGCGGCGTACCAGTTTAGACGAATTGCCGCAATTCTGGAACGTGTTGCTGGGCGAAATGAGCTTAGTCGGCACCCGCCCCCCGACGGAAGATGAAGTCTCGCAATATGACGAGAACCACTGGCAACGGTTGAACGTGAAACCGGGGATCACAGGTGAGTGGCAGGTACACGGACGTTCCAGAATTCAGGATTTCGACCAAATTATGGCGCTGGATCTCCGCTATCAGTCGCGCTGGCATCCCCTGTACGATCTTCAGATTATTGGGAAAACCCTGCTGATTTTGCTCGATCGCGGTGCCGCTTGTTAACCTGAACTCAATCACTAGACTGGGAACCGTTTCGGTTGCATGGCATCATAAAGCACAGGAAATCTCGTCTTTGTGTTTGCCTTATGTCTCAGTCTGCGATCGCTGCTGCTACCATCCTGCTCCTGCTCCCTGCTGCCGTTGGCGCTCAAACCGTGGTCGATGTGGTGCCGCTCCAGCCGACTTCCCCGGCGCGATCGAGCAATACAGTGGTAGATACGATCCCGCTCAATTCCCGGCCATTCCCTCCCAGTAGGCAGACTGATGTTTTGGTCGAAATTCAACCCCCGCAGGCAGGCATCACCGTCGTGCCAGTTTCCGTCCCTAACCCGACTGGATCGACGCGCACAGATGTAATGGTCGTGCCACTTTCAACCCCTCCCACCCCAACGACTAACGAGTCAGGGCTGACGGTCGTGCCGATCAGTTTTCAGCAGGCGCAGGCGACCCCAGGAGCAGCGCTCTGTCCAGCGAATCTGCCCAGTGCCCTGAATGCGATCGTCCGGCGGACGGGGGGCGTGAGTTGGGGCATTGTGGTGCAAACGCAGGGAGCCGCAGGCAATCGGGTGAATTTGTATGCCTGGAATCCCCGTGTGCAACTGGCACCTGCGTCTAATAACAAAATTTTCACGACAGCGGCGGCATTGCAGCAACTGGGTCCCCAATTTCGGTTGCGAACGGTCGTCACCAGCCCCACGAACAGTGCCACAGTGCCCACGTTGCGCCTGATTGGACAGGGCGATCCCTCGCTCCGCACCTCCCACATGGGGGTACTGGCGCAACGGCTACGGCAACAGGGCATCCAGCAGGTGAACTTGCTGATTGGCGATGATACCTACTTTCGGGGGGCGGCGACCAATCCCAACTGGGATGCGGATGATGTGCTGGCGGGCTATGGGGCACCCGTCAATAGTTTGATGATTAACCAAAATGCGATCGGTCTGACCCTATTTCCGCAGCGGGTCGGGCAACCGTTACGGGTTCAATGGGATGATCCCACCGATGCGCAAGATTATCGGCTGAACAATCAGGCGGTGACGGTGGGAACAGGGCAGGGTGAGTCGATCGATGTGTATCGCGATCGCAATTCGCGGGTCGTCAACATTGAAGGGCAATTGCGGGTCGGGTCAGCGTCGGAAATGGCGGCGGCGGCCATCAACAATCCCGGCAATTACATGCTGCAAAAGTTCCGGAATGCCCTCGCTGCCGCCCAAATTACCGTCGTCCAATCCACCTTGGTCAGAAGTACAGCTTCCCCACCAGGAGAAATCGAACTTGCTGTCGTCGAATCACCCACCCTGCCGACTTTGCTAAATGAAACGAATCAGGAAAGCAACAACATGTATGCCGAGGCATTGCTGAAAACCGTGGGGAAAGCCCTGAATCCCAACAATACTGATGCGACAACGGCAGGCACGGCAGCGGTGGAAACCATTCTGGCACCGTTAGGCGTTGATCCCAGCCTCTATGCGATGGTGGATGGTTCCGGGTTGGCAGATAATAACCGCGCCGCTGCCGAAGCTTTGGTGCAAACTCTCCAAGCGATGGCCAGCAGTCCTAATGCCGTCGTTTTTCAAAATTCGCTGCCCGTCGCTGGCGTAAGCGGCACCCTCAAAAGTCGGTTTCGTAATACGGCAGCGCAAGGTCGGGTGCAGGCAAAAACTGGGACGATTAGCGGTGTTGTTGCCCTCTCCGGCTATGCCACGCCGCCCAACTTTGCCCCGCTGACCTTCAGCATTCTGGCCAACTCCGGTTCGGCTTCCGCCTCAACCATGCGCAGTGCGACGGATGAAATGGTCGTCACTCTGATGCGGTTGCGGCGTTGTTAGAGGGTTAGCGATCGCCGCCACCTACACCGATGCCACTGCCGTAGATGTCGGCTCCGGCGAAAGTAATACCGTCCAGATTCGCACCAAAGGTGAGGGCGTTGACCATGCGGGCATTGTTCAAATTCACGCCACTCAGATTCGCTTGATTAAAGACGGCATTGGTGGCAAACGCTCCCGTCAGGTTGGCATTTTTGAGGTCAGCACCCGTCAGATCGGCACCTTCCAGATTGGCGTTTTGTAAATTCGCGCCCCGCAGATTGGCATTCCGCAAGTCGGCACCAATTAAATGAGCTTCTGCCAAATTCGCGCCCGACAAATCACAGCGGGCACAGGCACCCGTTTCCAGAAGTTGTTTGACGTGGGCGGGATTAGCAGCTTGAGCCGCAAAGGGTAGGGCGATCGCGGCGAGTCCAGCAAGGATGGGGATCAGCGCAGTTTTCATAATTGCCTCCGGTGAATGATGCGGCTAGAGCAGAACTACAGGTGCGTTGAACGGAATTTCGGAATTCAACCAACAATTGTTAAGGATGTATCGCGTTAGTCAGAAGGTTTTATGCAACTTTCTGACCTTAAGGTTCCCTATTGTCAGTGTTGCATGAACACCGGAAGCTGTCTTCATCCGGGGGGACGAAAAGGGGCGGGGCAGGAGGCAGGAGGCAGG
>JAIXVO010000256.1 GCA_027482985.1 Cyanobacteriota bacterium | reverse complement strand
GGGTTCGAGGGGCCGGTTGGACTGCATGCTGTACAGGCATCAGAAAGATTTTACGAACGCCGAAATCTGACAGATTATGGGCAAGACCCAGATCAGGAAGATCGAATGGGCACTAATATACTTCACACACCAAAACCGCCCTCTCCCCCGCCCCCTCTTCCCAAATGGGCGAGGGGAGAAAGATTGGATTAGTTCCCCTGCTCCCGCTCTGGAAGCAGGGGTGAGGGGATGAGGGCAGCTATTTTGGTGTGGCAGGTATGTTAGTGCCTTATTTTGCCCGCCCATGTGCTTTGCTCTCGATGTTGCCCCATTTGGGGTGGCGGCTTAAGAACTCAGGTTGGTAATGATCCGGTCTACCCAATCCGAAAATAATCGTTGTTCCGCTTCAGAAAAGCCCTGTAATGCTTCGACTCTCAGGTTTTGAGCCAGGTTGGGGAGAACCGCTTCCAGTTGCTTACCCGACTCAGTTAACCAGATCCGCCAAACGCGGCGATCGCTGGCATCCCGTTCTCGTCGCACCACGCCGCGTTCTTCCATGCGATCGATGACACCCGTCAGGGTGCCGCCCACCTGCCGCAGTTGTTCTCCCAACGCTGAGGTCGAAAGTCCATCCTGCTCCCACAAGCAACACAACACCAACCAGTGAAAGGTAGTCAACCCGTAAGGTTCCAGTAACTCCTGAAACCGCCGAGTGAGTAACTGCGACATCAGCTTAACTCGGTATCCCACGCTGTGTGGTGCCCGAATCGCTTGCCAGGACTGGAGTTGGGGGGTGGAATCGATCGTCATACCAATAGTTAGTGTTCTTACTATTAGTGTACTTCAGTTTGGGAAGGAAGGGAGGCGGCGGGCGGGAGAGGGAGTCAGGAGGCAGGAGGGGAAAGAAGGGAGAGGGAGGGAGAGGGAGGGAGAGGGAGGAATTGAGGGGGCGATCGCCAGTTTTTTCTTGATCACCATATGCCACCCCAGACCTCGTAGAGACGCACCGTTGGCGCGTCTCTACACCCACCCCAATCCACCGCCACAAACCTCGTAGAGACGCACCGTTGGCGCGTCTCCGCACCCACCCCAGAATTGGGGGACGGGATTAAAAGGTTATAGGGGCGAGGGGTTCAATCTCCGGATTATCGCCTCCCAGTTGGTTTGTGCGGAGCATCCACGCGATCGCGCCTTGGCGGAGGAAACAGGCGGTAATACTGTCGCTGGCAACTCGGGGTAAGACGGTACGCCAACTGACTAAGCCGCGACCCAGGGTTTTGAGCGGGTCATCTTCGAGGGTACTGCCCAAAACAGCGGCTTCAGTAGACCAGTCGGCGCGGGCACTCCCCCACGGCATCAATTGCGACTTCAAATCGTGGCCTAACCGCTTCAGTTGCCTTAAACGCTTTGCCTCCTCCGGGTTTTGAGCCAGCCAATCTTGCAAATCGGGGTCAGTGGTCAATCGCGATCGCGTCATGTGCTTCAAGGCGGCATACAAACTTTGATTGGAATCCTGGGCACAATTATTCGCTGGCCCGACATAGGTGCCACCGGTGCCATCGCCAATGCGATACCGCGCCATCATCACTTCTAATTGACGAATCAGAACATCGAGGGGCGACTTTTCCTGGTCGGGAGCAACGGCATAATTGCCCGTGAACGGCGCAAACTGAATTAAGGTATCGGCTACGGGGCGAATCCCAATCCAACCGAACTGGCGATCGCCCATATAGCGCGACCAGTGCATGGTGCCAGCAATTAACCCATCTGGATTTTGGGTGTAGATCTGGTGATAAACCATGTCGAACCGCAATTCATCGGTGAAGGGATCGCGAATCACGGTGGCGACCCCAAAGGCAAAATGACCAAAGTAAACAGGACCCTGGGCAGACGGTTCCGTTTGCGCTCCCCCAATACCGCCATAGACATGCACGAGGAGGGCGCGACTGCCTTCCTGCCAATGGCGCTGGGGATCTTGCAAGGAGGCTGAGGTGTAACTGAGCAGCGTCGAGCTAATCTTGCCCTTCTGCGCCGGCAAGTTGGCCCACGATGTTTTCTTTAACTCAGTACGGACGGCTCTCCGTCCAATCACCGTCGCCGTGGGCTGGAGTTGGAATAGTGCCCGTGGCGCGATCGCCTGCACCACAAACTGTCCGCGCGCATCCGGTGCGCCGTAAATGTACCAGCCTGTGGGATTGAGGGGCGATCGCTCAATGCCAGCATTGGTGAACGGTGCTGTGTGATTGTCATCGAGCATCACGGTGGGCAGGTAGACGACTTCCTCCACCCCATCAAACTGTTGTGTGGCGCGGTTGTAATGCACAACTCGGAAGTATTCGGGCGAGGCAGCAAGGGCGGGATCAGCCGGGGCGATCGCACTCACAAACTGCACTAACCCGTAATAACGACCCGTAATTTGAATTGGTTCATGGCCGATCCGGAGGCGCATCCCGTTCGCTTCCACCTCAATAGGATCGGGGAGGGCGACGATCATCGCATCAACCGGCAACGCTCCCGCCAGCGACTCTAACGGATCGACCAGCCGCCAATGGTTGAGTCGGGTGGGGTAAACGCCGCCCTGCTGACTTTTGTACTCAGCCGTGGGGCTAAAGTGGACATCTTTCGTCACTTGAGCGACATACGCCTGCACCCTGACATCCTCGCTCCAGGCCAGGGTCACGACTTGCCCGATCAGATGTCGATAGGCGGGGGGGGCATGGTGAACTTTAAAGGGAATGGCCTGGGTTTGGCGCTGCTCCAGTGAGGGCAGGATCAGCCGGCCGATCCAGTTGGCGACGGGCTGATAGCGATCGCGGGCAACCGCTGCATGCAGTGGGTAGAAACTGGGCTGATTAAAGGGTGCGGCGTGATAGCGATCGAAGTTGCTCAGGGTGCGGGGCGGGTTAAGTTCGGCGAGCGGGGCCTTGCCCTGAAGAATGTTGGCAACCCAGTTAACCGTTTGTTGTAAGGCGGTTTCGCCACTGGGAAGCCGCAGATCTGGATCCATCACCCCACCGGGAAGTTGATGCCCTACGGGACCGAGATCAATCAAGCTGACTTTCCCCATCCGCTTGGTGCGATTCCAATAGGACAGGAAAAACACGTGCCAGCGTTTGGGGAAACCAATGGGGCCAGCCCGTTCGACCGGATCTTTGGCTCCCACCAGGTGATAAATGTGTTCCAGGCCGAGGGAATTGTTGTTACCGCTAAACACGCCCGCAATGGAAACGATATCAATGGGCGATCGCAACGCTTGTTTGAGGTAAGGCGCAGCCCCCATCGAGATTTGGCCACCGCCGCTGAAGCCAATCAGAGTAATGGGCACCGGACTCTGGGGATCATAGCCATGATTGATCAGGCTATTGTAAATGACTTGCGCCGTACCGCGATTGTAAACGGGACCATAGCGACTATCGGCGGAAATCGTCACCACGAAAATGTTGCGCAGGTTGATGAAAAAGCCGAGGAACCCACCCTGTCCACTCACCTTCAAGCGATCGGCCCGATTCCAGAACCAGGACAAGGGGCGATCCTCTGTCAACGGGCGATTCATCGGGGAGTAGGGCATCAACCCCCGAATAATTTGAATGTCATCCGGGAGGACTGCTGTCAGATCGGTTAAAAATCGTTCCACATCCGGCAGATAGTCAAACTTGGCCTGCCCAATTCCATCCAGATACACCACGTAACGGGCGATCGCTGAGGGGGTGGGCGTTGTGGTCTGAAATTGGCCCAGACTGTTGCTCGTGGTTTGAATCGGGTCGCCATACCAGCCGGCCCACCAGCCCAACGCTTCCAAGGGCATTAACAGTAAGGACAACAGCAGTGCCAGCAGCCCAATCTCGATCAAATTCCGAATCAGCGCTGGTATTTTGGTGATGAACCCGATCAGCAGTTGCCACAGGGGTGGCAGTCCGGGTAAGAGGAGCGCCAGCAAGCCGGCCAGCAGCACCCAGCGCCAGAAGGGTTTGATCCGGGGGGCAGGGGAAGGGGTCATGGGCGGCGATCGTCCTGATGGGGAGGAGTACTTTGTAAACCAGTCTCTAACAAGTTTTCTAAACCTCTTAAGTCTGTGACTAGGCTAGTGCCAGCGGTGGTATTTGCCAGCCATTTACCCAAGGCGGCAATGGGTTTACCAATAGTGCGTTGCAAAATTTCTAAGACAAACCAACCTAGCACACTACAGGCGAAGGTCTGCCAGATGCCCCAACCCGTGATGGCATTAAAGCCTAAGACAAACGCCAGGAGTGCCCACAGGGATAGTCCTAATTGGATGGGCACCCCCAGATAGGGCAAGGCCACTAAAAAGCTGAGGATTTGCGGCGCGGTCGCCAGCCCAATGGTGTAGAAAAACACCCAGAAGTCTAAGGTCTGACGAAACACCACACCACTCACGAGCCAGGTACTGCCAATCCAGAAGCCGTAACTAAAGACAAATAGGATGGCGGCGAGGATGAGACTCAACAGAAACCGGAGCGGCTTCACCTGATTAATAAACAGAATGATACTTTGCCCGATCGCTTGGGAAAGTCCCGCCAGTAACAGGACATTGACGGCGATGCGAGTGGCCTGGGGCGATGTGGCGATCGCTTCAAAAGCGGCGGGATTGAGAGTGATCGCGCCTTTCACCAGATCCCAAAATTCCGTTGATGCGATCGTACTCATGCGGTGGTTGCCTCCAGGGTCGCCCTCTAAAATAGACTGACTTTGGCTGGAATTCAAGCCGGAGAACCGCGATCTCGCCCCTGGTTGGAGAACTTTGATCCGGGGCTTTGCAAATAAATGGATCGTCTGTACTATAAAGAGATGAGATCCAGGGACGCAGATGACGAATCTATTGCTCATAGAAAGTCCAGGCAAATCCAAAAAGCTGAGTCAAATTCTAGGAGCCGGGTGGCGCGTTAAAGCCAGCATGGGACATATTCGCGAACTGGCGGACGATGGAGAAGATGCGCTGGGCTTTGATTTGGGCGATCGCCAGATTGACTGTCGCTACACGCCGCGCGGGGCGCAGGGCAAGCAAGTGATCGCAGACTTACGGCAAGCCGTGAAACAGGCTGATGCGGTCTACATCGCCACTGACCCCGATCGCGAAGGAGAAACGATTGGCTGGCATTTGCAACAAGCCTTACATCTGAAAAATCCGCGGCGAGTCGTGTATAGCGAAATTACGCCCCAGGCAGTGCGGGCCGCGATCGCCCAACCGCGATCGTTGGATCAAGCGCTGATTGATGCGGGACGGGCGCGAGACTGTTTGGATAAGTTGGTGGGCTATAAGGGTAGTAAGCATGTTGTTTGGCCGCTCAACATTGGCGCGAAGTCGATGGGGCGGGTGCAAAGTGCCACCCTGCATCTGGTTTGTGTGCGGGAGCAAGAAATTCTAGCCTTCCAGCCGCAGGATTATTGGAGTGTATGGGTGGAATATGCGGCGGGGTTCAAAGCCTTCTATCGATCGCAGGCTAAGCCGCAACGGGGACAAACTGCCGCCCCTGCCACCGAGACTCCGGATGATGCGGCAACGGAAATGGGTAAACCAGAGGGCGATCGCGTCACCAGTCAGGCCGCTGCCGATCACTTGCTAGCAATTGCGCGATCGCAGCCGCATCAAGTCCTGGAAGTGACGGGTAAAACGACGCAGCAAGCCCCACCGCCGCCCTTCATTACCTCCAGTTTGCAACAGGCGGCAGGAGCCAAACTGCGGTTCAGCCCCGACAAAACCATGAAAGTGGCACAATCCCTCTATGAAGCCGGTTTCATTACCTACATGCGGACGGATTCGGTGGCATTAGCGGCTCCCTTCTGTACGGCAGTCCAGCAGTACTTGACGCAACATGATCCCACCAATGTCCCGGCGCAAACGACCCGCCATCGCGCCGTGAAAGGCTCTCAGGCGGCCCATGAAGCGATTCGCCCGACGGATGTGTGGCAACTGCCAGCGCAACTGTCTGCCAGTGCGGATGCGGTGAAGCTGTACGAGTTGATCTGGAATCGGGCGATCGCCTCCCAATGTTGTCCGGCGCGACTCCGCAAAACCCGCATTCTGACGCGATCGGGGGACATTCACTGGGAGGCGAAAGGCTCGATCCTGGAGTTTCCGGGCTATACCCGTTACTGGAACAACTTGAGTGCTGATACCCAACTGCCATCTGTGCAACCGGGGCAAGTTCTCCCGCTGCAGCAAGCCGCTGCCGATCAGAAGCAAACCCAACCGCCCCCCCGCTATACCGAACCCAAGTTAGTGCAGTTGATGGAGCGGCAGGGGATTGGTCGCCCCAGTACTTATGCGCCCACCATCAAGACTTTGAAAGAGCGGGACTATGTGCAGGTAGAACAGGGCAAATTGCAACCGACCCCCCTTGGGCTGGAATTAGATCGATCGCTAGCGCAACTGCTTCCCGACCTGATTCAACCTCAATTTACGGCGGAGATGGAGTCGGCGTTAGACGCGATCGCCCACGGTAAACAAGACTGGCAGCAGTATCTCACCCACTGGCATCAAACTTACTTTGCGCCAGCTTTGGCTCAGGCGGGAACGCTGCTGCGATCGCAACCCCGTGCTACGCCGCCAAAGACGGCCCCGCGAGCAACGGCAACGGCGACACCAACGGCACAAGCGCGCAAAACCACCCGCCAGACAAAGGGCAGGCGGACGAAAACGGTGTGTCCTCAATGCGGCGAGGCGATGCTCAAGGTGCCTTCCAAGTCGCCCAAACTGAAGGCTGACCATTTTCTTAAATGTGCTGGTGCCAGTTGCAACACAGTCATGTTTTGGCAACCCCAGCGGCAGGAGTACGAATTACCCTATGCCCAACGGCCCCCCGACCCGGACGCTTTTACTGAGATCCCTTGCCCTGTGTGTGGGGCATTGCTCGAAAAATATCGTTACACGAAGGACGGCAAAGCCAAGCTGATGTTACGGTGCTCGTTGCTCGACCATCGGCGATCGCAATGCCAGGATGTCGCCTTTTTTGAAGGGCGAGACGGATTCTGGTCGCCCAAATTCGGGACGCTGCAACTTGCTGCCCCAACAGGGTCAACTCAGTCAGAAAGCCCTTAACCTGAAAATGTCCAACCCATGCTGCGGTAGGGGTGGGTCTTGTGCCTACCCCTCGGTGGTCAGGGCACCCACAAGAGGTGCCCCTACAGGGATGTTTGTTAGGGGATTTGCCCGCTATTCCGCTCTGCTGGGGGTGACGGTTGCACGGCATCAGACTGCATCAAGCTGGCGGCAGTGCGGGCGAGTCGAGCCTGGGTTTGCACCATGTAGGGGCCACGGAGGCGACGGGCAGCGGCGAGTAAGAGAATGGTACCGAAGCCAATATCGATCGCGGTGATGATCGCCAGTGCTGCCAGCCAACTGTGGACGAGGGCGTGTACTAGCCAGAGGGCGATCGCATGGAGCAATACCCCACTCATCGCCATCAGCCCACCACCAATAGCACCCAGAATCAAGCCCGTGGTGATGCGTTTCTGCTCCCAGGCCGCCTCTCGCATCGCAATGTCCATGTGCATATCCACGAGCACTGTGACCACGCGAATCAGCCGATTGGAGTAGTGGCTGACTGAATCCACAATTGTCCTAGCGACCACGCCGACCTCCTACCACTAATCCCAAGACAAACCCAATGCCCACAGCCGTCAACACACTTTTGAGGGGATGTTTTTGCACCTGCTCTTGGAATTCTGGGAGCATTTCTTGTTTCATTTGTTGCAAAATCTTTTCGGTTTGGGTTTCCAGGTGCGCGATCGCCTCCTGCAAGTTCGGGTCTCCCAGTTGTTCATTCAGCAGTTGCGTGACGTGATCGCTGAGGCGGGGGGCGGTTTTGTCTTCAGTCGCGATCGCCATTTTGTATAACTCCCCTAACTGCCGCCGAATTAAGGTGTGGGTGTGCCCCGTGGCCGTGGCAATACACTTTACGACCTGATCCAAATCGCCAGCGGTGGCCTGCAAAGCGTCTGGCTTCACGGTGGGCCACTCCGCCAGGATCAGAGGGGCGATCGCGCGAAAGGTCGCTTGAAAGCGGGATGAGGCGGGCGGGGGCGGGGGTGTGGTGGACGGCATAGGCTTTAGATTAATCCCTGGAGACCAGTGTGTAAACCGTTTCCAGGAGACTTTCGACGGAATAGGGTTTGGCTACAAATGCCTGCGCTCCAGCCTCCAGAGCCGCTTCCCGATTCGACATCACCCCACTCATGGCGACGATCTTCACGGTGGGATTAAGTTGCTTCAAGTGTTGAATTAATTCGATCCCATCCATTTCTGGCATCATGATATCCGTGATCACGATCGCAATTTGCTCAACATGTTGCTGATAGATCTCGATCGCCGCTGCGCCACTACTGACCACCAGCGTGCTGTAAAAGTGGCTATCTAATAAGGCCTGCGTACTGCGCTGCACCACCGGATCATCATCCACAATCAGTACCAGTTGCCAGTTGCCATCAAAGGCTTCCTCCAGCGGCAGATCGGCCGCATCAACCGCGATGATAGCGGGCAAATAGACCTGAATTTCGGTGCCCTGTCCCGGTTCACTCAGAACTTGCAGAAACCCACCATAGTTCTTCACAATCCCTAGCACGGTCGCCAGTCCCAGCCCTGTGCCCTGCCCTGTGGGTTTGGTGGTGAAGAACGGCTCAAAAATGCGATCGCGCACTGCTGGCGGAATCCCGCTGCCTGTATCTTTGACCGTCACCCGCACAAAATTGCCGATCTTTGCATCCAAGTGGGCCTGCACAAACGTCTCATCCACCACCTGATTCGTGGTGGTGAGGGTGATGGCTCCTCCCTTTGGCATAGCATCGCGAGCATTGATACAAAGATTCATTAAGATTTGATGCAGGTAGGTAGAATCAGCCGACACCGACCATAACCCCTCTGTTGGGACTTCTTGCCGAATTTGAATCGATTTAGTAAAAGTTTGTTGGACGACGCTCACCACTTCTGCCACCACATTCGCCAGATTGAGGGTCGTACATTCGCCCTGAGAGCCGCGCGTAAAAGCTAGAATTTGGCGAATCATCGAGGCTCCCCGCTTGGCGCTGTCCTCAATCACTTGCACCAGTTCCAGCGAGTTGGCATCTAATTGGGAGGACTGGATGCGTAACAACTGCGAAATGCTGAGGATGGGGGTCAGGACATTATTCAAGTCATGGGCGATGCCGCTGGCTAACGTGCCCAAACTTTCCAGGCGTTGCGCTCGGTAGAATTGGGATTCTAGCTGTTTCTTCTCCGTAATGTCGGTATCGACTGAGAGAATAAACTGCGGGGCTCCCGTTTCATCCCGCATCAGCGTCCAGCGGGCTTCGACGGTCAGTTGTTGCCCCGTTTGGGTGAACTTGGTAATCTCCCCGCGCCACTCCCCTTGTTGGAGCAGCGTGGCGGTGATGGTCGTCAACTGAGTCAGGTCATTTTTGAGTAACTCATGGGCAATTTGCCCGATCGCGGCGGCGGGTTGCCAGCCATAGAGCCGCGCGGCACCCTGATTCCAATACAGAATTTTGTGGGTCAGATCCCGCACAAAAATGGCATCAGAGGTAATGTCTAATAGCGCCGCCTGTTCCCGAATTTTGAGGGCAGCTCGGTGATGATCAGCTTCCAGTTCCGCCAGGGCGGTAATATCGCGACCTTCCGGCACCAACATGACCACATTGCCGTCAGGATCGGTGACGGGGCTGAGGGAAAAGTCGATGGTAGCGTGGGTGCCATCGGCCCAGATGTGGTAACTTTCGTAGCGAATAAACTCCCCCTGGGCGGCCTGGGCGATCGCCTGTTGCAGCCGTTGTTTTTGTTCCAGGGTTGGCCACCAGGGGGTTTCCCAAAAGGGTTGCCCCACCACAGCCTGTAAGTCGGTGTTAATGACGGCTAAGGCGGTGCGATTGATGTCAATCACAATCCCTGATGGGGTGAGTAGCCCCATCAGTTGAAAGGTGCTGTCGAAAATTGCTCGGAGTTTTTGCTCACTGGCTTGGAGTGCTTTCTGTGCCTGCTGATGAGCGGTCATATCTTGTACCACCACGTTGATGCCAATAATTTGCCCTTCCTGATTTTTCAGCGGAAAGTAGTGATCTAACCAGATCTGCTGGGTCTCTGGCTCAATCACCTGAACGGCCATGGTGATTTGATTTAGGAGGGGGTCACCTGTATCCAGCACTTGCTTTAAGCGGGGTTCGAGCTGGGGAACGAGGGTGGGCACAACGGTGTGAATGGATTGCCCGACATGGGCGGCGAGGGGCCTTCGATTGAAATCAGCCAGACGTTGATTGACGCGCAGATACTGGAAGTCCCGATCTAGGACTGCCAACCCGACGGGTGCCGTTTGGTAGATGGCTTCGATTTCGAACAGTTGCTGGCGAATGGTTTCTTGTGTTTGCAGGAGAAGCAATTCCGCTTGTTTGCGATCGCTAACGTCCAGCGAGATCCCACTGATTTGGCGCAATTCGCCAGTGGCCTGCCGATGCATCTGGCCTAAACTCCAAAGCCAGCGCACCCCTTTTTGCGGATGCAAAATGCGATATTCCAGTTGAATTTCGCTGTGCTTTCGGGCGATCGCTTGCGTCATGTGCGACAGCAAGGGGTCGCGATCGTCCGGGTGCAGACAGTGCTCACACCAATCCTCAAAGGAGGGCACTGGCAGGCCGGGGTCTAACCCATGCAAGAGGTAGGTTTCCGCTGACCAGATGAGGTTGCCCGTGCCCATATCCCACACCCAGGAACCAGCCTGCGCGCCGCTCAGAGCCATCCGCAGCAGTTGTTCCTGGGCGCGCAACGTGGCTTCCGCATGGGCGCGTTCCAGCCGGGGAAACAACCGCTGTGCTAGTTCTTGCACGAGTTCGACTTCATCGGTGTGCCAGGTGCGGGCGGTGGGTTGATGGACGGAAAACAAATATTTACACTGCCCTGCTTGATGAAAGGGGACGGTGATATATGCCAATACTCCAATTTCGGTAATCTCTTCGCGTCTCGTGAGATTGCTGATATCGGTGTTTTCGCTCACAATCGGGTTGCTCAGTTCTAGCTGGCGGCGAAATTCTGGCTCGACATACTCGGAGAGGGGCATGCGCTTCGGTAACGAGGGCGTGCCCGTGGCCTGCCACCCACCCAGATAAGTGGCTTCGTCGTGCTCGTTATCAACTTCACAAAAATTACAGTGGGTGACACCCAGGTAAGCTCCAAGCTTTGTGCCCACTCGTTGCAAAATTTCATCAGCATCGGTTAATTGGGCAAAATCTTCGGTAATTTCGACGAGAAACGCGGTGTGGGCTTCTCGCTGTTTGCGATCGCTGATGTCCATCGCAATGCCCACCATCCGCACCACCTGACTTTCCAGATCGAACATGGCTTGCCCTTTCACCAGCAACCAATGGATACTGCCGTCGGGATGTACCACGCGATACTCAGACTCGCCCGGTGTGGGTCTTTCCAGCGTGTCATTGAACGCATGAGTGGTGTGAGCCTGGTCAATGGGATGGATGTGAGCTTGCCACGCGGCGACACTCGGTTCTACTTCCTGAGGTGCATAACCCAGTAATTGAAACAGGCGATCGCTCCAGGTCATGCGATCGCTCAAAATATCCCAATCCCACCAGCCAGTTTGGGTCAGATCCAACGCTAATTGATGCTGCTCCTGGCTTAACCGCAGTGCCTTGGTGCGCTCTAATACGCGCGCTTCCAACTGATCGTGAGCCGCTTGCAGACGGTGCTCCATCTCTTTCCGCGGGCGAATATCTCGCAGTAGCCAGCGCCAGCCTACTTGCTGTTGCTGCCAGTTGTTGTTATTAGTGACTGCCACCAGCACCGGAAACGCCACTCCCGCGGCAGGTTGAATCATCACTTCCCAATCGGGGCGGCGCGGCAGGATGGCTAATTGATGCAACTCCGCCTCAAACTGGGCGCGATCGCTGGGCGCAATCCACTCCTGGAGCGATCGCCCCAGCACTTGCGGCACTGGCACTTGCAACAACGCTGATGCCGCCTGATTGGCCTCCTGAATCACCCCATCCAATTCCGTGACCAGATAAGCATCCGGGGCAAACTCAAAGAGATCCCGGTAACGTTGCCGTTCGGCCTCCAAAACTTGCTGATGGGAAGTCAGTTGATCATTTTGTTGGCGCAGTTCGCCCCCCTCCACTTGCAATTCCTCCACGGTCTGGCGGAGTTCTTGATTGACCACCTTCAATTCGGCGATTTTGGGAGCAGTCGGTTGTTCATCTGTCTGCGTCACCAGGAAATCAGAATATTTCGGGTTAAGTTGATAACCGACTCGGTAGACGGTTTTGATCAAATCTTTGGGGGCACCTCCCAGGATCAGCTTTTGGCGCAGTTCTTTGATGTGCCCCCGCACAGCGTCTTCCCCCGGCTGGTCGAGGGAGTTCCAGGCATGATTTAACAAGCTACTGGAGCTTAAGACTTTGTGTGGATTGCGGAGCAAGAGTTCGAGAATGGCATATTCCTTGGGCGTGATGGTCAGCAGGTGATCGTCATACGTAACTTTGCACCCAATTGGATCGAGCGCCAGTTTGCCCCAACTTAAAATGGTTTGGGGTGTCAGGCTGGCCCGTCGTAATAAGGCTTGCACCCGCGCAATCAGTTCTTCGGCATCAAAAGGCTTGACGACATAATCATCCGCACCCGCATTCAGGGCCGTGGCTTTTTGCCGTCCGCCACTTTGTCCCGTTAGTAATAAAATTGGGCTTTTCACCCCTTTCGCACGAATTTGTTGACATAGCGTAATGCCATCAAGTTTCGGCAACACCACATCGAGTAGTAACAAATCGTAATCATACGTTTCTGCCATCTCCCACCCAGTCGCCCCATCCGCGGCTAAATCCACAGCATAGTTATGACGCATGAGGAGCAGTTGGAGCACTTGGGCAATGGTGCGATCGTCCTCAACTACCAAAATCTTCATCTTCTTGAAACTCCCAGGTGCACTAATCCCCAAATCCCGTTAGCTGGAAAGCTTTCAGCCCCATTTTGACCCCTTCAGACAGTGATATTGAATCCTATCTATTCTCTAAGTCATAAAAAATGATGGCACTGTGAGGGATCCTTTTTTTGACTCCCCCCACACTTTCCTCACAACTTATAGAACACACTACATGAATAATCTCTAGCGTTAGTGTTTCAGAAAGAATTTAACTTCACTGTAGCAAAGGTACCGAAAGACGGAACTGGACATTTCAAACCCCTATAGCATCCCCCAAAAGGTTAGGAAAGTATAAATGTTTAATTTTCGTCACATATAAGTTGCCAATTCTATCTGAGCTGACGCAGCATCCGATTTTCTGTTGGTTACTCCTTATATCACTCCTTCTACTTTCCCTTATGAAAACAATTCTTGTGATTGATGATAATGAAATGTATCGGTTTGTCTTGGCGACCTGGTTGGAGGATCACGGTTTTCATCCCATCACTGCAGAAGGTGGGTTTGAAGGAATGCAACTGGCTCAATCCCACCGTCCCGACCTGATCTTCTGTGATGTGAATATGCCTTTTGTGAATGGGCTGGAAGTGCTACACGCGATTCGCAGTGATCCCAAAACGGCTGGTATTCCCTTTTATTTTTTGACTTCCGAACTCGATTTTGCCCTACACGCTGAACATCTGGGCGCTAGTGGCCTGTTAAATAAAGGGGTCGATCCAGAGACGCTCCTCCAATTACTGAAGACCCTGGAACCCGCTCCAATGTCTCGCTGACATCCAGGGCGATTGCCGCTAGGTCGATCGCTAAGCTTGACCAGATCGGGGTGGTGGGAGTTTCCCAGCGCCCTTTTTTCTATGCCAGTCACCCTTTAAACTGAGATCACCCTCAATCTGTGGGGGTGCTGTTGCGCCTATCCCGGTTTCATGCCTTATTTTCAAAGCCGCTCTGATGTTTTTCCTGACTCCTATTTACACGATTTGCGGAGCGCGATTTTAGCCTGTCCATATTTTGCGGTGAACAACCTCAATCGCGATTTTGTCAACACCAAAGGGTTTTCGATTGTCTTTCAGCGATCGCACTTAGCGCAGGTGGAAGCGCAGTTTCCCTACTTTGCGCCCTACCTGACACAAGCATTGGATGCCAGTTGTAATGCGTTCTACCTGAATCCGCTGTTACTTAAACAAGGATCACGGGTTGATCCCCATATTGATCGCTCGCTCCGATCCTATTGCAAAACGATCGCGCCACCGCTGCGGGTGAGTGTGCTGTATGTGCAGGTGCCACCGAATTTGGTGGGTGGGGAATTGGTGTTACGCCATCGCAAGCAACAGGTCGGGGCGATCGTGCCCCAAACTAATATGCTGTTATGGTTTCAAGGGGATCTCACCCACTCGATCAACGGATTGCCAGCAGTGGGCGATCGCCTCAGCTTAGTGTGTGAGCAGTACAGCCTGGAGGCCGATGAACTAGAGGAGATTCCAATGTTCGCGATCGAGTCGAGAGCCATCAAAGCCTCATCAACCAAGTCTAGACGATAAGATCTCATGGGATTGAGCCGCGTCATAAGCGTTGGTCAGAATGCCTCTACCCCGTTATACCGAGGGGGACGATAGGAGCGCTGAGTGACAAATGTCATTTGGAGTAAATGACATTTAGTGGATGTG
Organism: Cyanobacteriota bacterium; assembly: GCA_027482985.1. Classification (GTDB taxonomy): domain Bacteria; phylum Cyanobacteriota; class Cyanobacteriia; order Leptolyngbyales; family Leptolyngbyaceae; genus JSC-12. The sequence goes on along the minus strand of JAIXVO010000256.1, from coordinate 1,343 downwards.
ACCTGTCGGAGTTCGTTTTACTTTAAAAACAAGCAAACAAGCAGCATGGTTCACCTGAATTTTGCTTCTGAGCACATCCTGTTGTTTGAGATCTAAATTCGCTTAGAGATGTGAATTGAATCACCTAAAATTCTATGTAGAATGCCGATGGCATCGTTTCACGCACTAATTTAAACCTCAACCTGTGATCGCGATCGCTGTACTCAATCTACAAGATTTGATTTTCTCAATTCTCATTTCTGGATTTGGAACTGAACTGATTTGTATCAAATGAAGACCTGAGTTTGATGACTTTTAGTCGCCTGAATTGGTGCGCTTTGCCCTGACTGTCTAATCTATAATTGTTAACCAGGAACAGCCCCATGATGTCTACTTCTGTTGCCCCCAGCTCTGATCGTGCGCAAGTCCTCCTCGTTGCCGCTCAACAAAAGTTGCATGCTAATGACATGCCTAAACTGTTACGGTTCACTGCCTTCTTGCGCCTCTCTTGCCTGACGCTCAATCAGCCCGGTACCTTTGCTGATCTGTTACAACAACTGTCCTGTTACCCATCCTGGTGGCTCACCTGTGAGGTGACCTCGGCAGGGACGCTCAAGTCTTCCCAGGCGGCAATTTGTGCCTTATTGGAGCCAGTCAATCGGTTGCATCAACCTCAGTTGCCCGCGCGATCGCTCCCCTGGGCTGCTTAACTGGCGTTATGCCTCCAGGGTGGTAGACGGTGGATCAATGAGGCCAAGTCATTTTTTAAGGGGGCTAGGGGGAGCGAAACTGCCAGCCGCATGGGAGCGGCTGGCATGTTGCCTTAAATCGCAAACTGGTACACGCGGCGATCGCGATCGGTTGTCAAGACAACTTGAAACTGTTCTCCAGCGACTCCTTCAATTTCCAAATAGCAGGTTTCCAGATCAGTGTCTAGGTCAACGTCACGGCCTTGTTCCAGGACGGCTCCCTGCGGATCTAATAATTGCACCTGAAGCGGATCTGGGAGTGCCGCGGCTGTCCCCATTGTCCCAACTTGAATGCCAATTAGCAGTTGCTCGGCTGGTGCTGGCACCACACTGAGCACCAGCGCCACGGTTGCGGTTCCCGTTGCCGTCTCTAGCTCAATCATTTGCGCTCGTTGGATCACTGGCGATCGAGATGGTGAGCCTCGTCGCCAGCGGATCGTGGGAGCAGGTTGGGGCAGGGGCGAGATGGCTTGCCAAACTGCCGAAAAATTACCCTGGAGCCAATCACTGAGCCGCGTAATGCGATCGATGCTGGGAGTACCGTTTCGGTGTTGCCAGAGTTGTTGTCGCCAGATGTCCTGCTCGATCAGGGCACCCCACAGGCGGAAGGGAATC
>JAIXVO010000214.1 GCA_027482985.1 Cyanobacteriota bacterium | reverse complement strand
GTTTCATGGTGGTGGTCTTGCCGGAGCCGCTGCGCCCCAGGAGTACCAAAAATTCGCCTGCCGGAATCTCGAAATTTAAGTTGGCAACGAGCGATCTCGCTTCCCCCCGCTCCTGTCCCCCCGTCTGCCGCTGCTGGGGGTCTGCGACCACCAGCGACACCCCTTGAAACTCAACCGCCCCTGTCTGCTGTTCCATGTCCACCTCCCCCACTGGTGCTTCTAACCTACCACTCCCTTGAGTGAATGCTTAATCTGAACGGCGAAAGCGGCCTAAGTATTCGGCATCTTGCCGACTGGGGACGGAGTGGGTGGCTTTAGCCCAGGAAACGAGGGTGAATTGAGCGGTGAAGCGCTGGTGTAGTTCCTCAACGGTGGAGCCGAAGGGCGGGCCACCGGGCATCGTGTGGGCCCAGAAGAGGGCGATCAGTTCGCCGCCGGGACGGAGTAGCCAGTGGACGAGTTGAACATAGTCAGACCGCAGCGCCGGGGCGATCGCACAGAAGCAGGTGTGTTCCAGGACGTAATCAAAGGAACTGGCAAACTCAGGTTCCAAATTGAAAATGTCTCGCTGGAGAAATTGAGCGGCTAGCTGGCGATCGCGCGCGGCTTGGGTGGCAGTCGCGATCGCGGTGGGTGCCAGATCAAACCCCACCACCTCAAAGCCGCGATCGGCAAACAGCAACGCATCCTGCCCCGATCCGGCTCCCAAGACCGCTATCCGTCCGGGTGGGGGAGCTTGGTCCGAGGCGAGTAAGGCGACGAAAGGGGGGGCGGGTTGACCCAGATCCCACCCAGTTTTGCCGTCTTGATAGCGTTGTTCCCAGAAGGTTGTCGTTAAAGGTACGGAGGCATCATCGGTCATCAATCATCACGTCCATGAATGGCAGCAGGCGGCGCAGTCGCTTCGACCGCTGTGAAGGGTTCCAAAATTTTATAGGTATGGGGTGCCCCTTCCGGCACGATCCAGGAGTTACCGGGTTTGAGCAGCACAATCTGCCCTTCCATGTGTAACTCGGCAATGCCCGCGATCACGTAGCCAACGGTTTCATAGTCCCGTTGCACTTCCGGTTTCGCTTCACCGGGTTGCTCGTTTTGCCACAAGCGCATCGCCACTTTTTTCCCCATTGCCAAATATTTCTGCCCCTCCGCCCCCCTGGGAGAATAGTCGCTATCCACTTTGATCACTGTGCTGTCACTCATTGTTGTGTCCTCTCAAACCTGCTTTACCCGCCATGCTAAGCACCACGGATCAGTTCGTCGTCTAGCCAAGGATGGGAATGGGCGATCGCGGCTCTCCGCTCAACGGCAGATGTTCAGTTCAAGTCGTTGTTCACCCATCACCCGGCAAACTTCATCATCCCCGACCACTCATTCCGTCGCTAAAATAGGGCAGTCCCAATGCAATCCTTCACTCAACCGGAATTGAGGATTGCGGTTGTGATGTTGATTGCTGCCCTTTTGCTTGCATCCTATGAGTCCCAGTCCTCCCACCCGCCCGCCCCGCAATTTGATGGGTGCTGTCACGCAGGCAGTGCAGCATGCGCAGACGCGAACGCGAGTGTTTTTTGAGCAACTCAAGTTGAAGCCGGATGCCCGCGTCCCGGAATTGTGGGTGCAGGATGCCGACACCCCGCAGGCCGAAATTTTCCCCCTGTTGGGCGATCGCTATGTGGTGGGGCGCAGTTCCAAATCCTGCGACATTGTGGTGCGCAATCCGGTGGTGAGTCAGGTGCATTTGTCGCTTAATCGGGAAAAACAACCGCCGGGATTTTTGGGCTATTTCTGGCGATCGCCCTTCGTCCTGCAAGACGAAAACTCGACCAATGGCATCTTTCGCGGCAAACGTCGGATTCAGCAGATGGTGTTGCGGCATGGGGATGTGTATACCCTCGGCCCTGCGGAATTGGCGGACGCGGTGCGGATCAAGTACAACGACCCGCCGCCCTGGTATGTCAAAGCCTTTCGCTATGGGGTGTATGGGTTTAGTGGCATTTCCGCACTGGCGGCGATCGTCACCCTGCTGGAGTGGCAAAAATTCAGTGTCTATCCCCTGCCCAATTCGGTACAAGGTCCGGTGGTGATCACGGCACGAGATGGCGAAACCCTCCTCAGTTCACCCATCACCCGCACCCACGCCGAACTCAAGTCCCTCCGCGAGTTTTCGCCCTACCTGGCAAAAGCCGTCCTCGCCTCGGAAGATTCCCGTTATTACTGGCATTTGGGCGTTGACCCGATCGGGGTGACGCGGGCGATCGTTGCCAATGTGCGTGGGGGGGGCATTCAGGAAGGGGCGAGTACCGTCACGCAACAACTGGCTCGGAGCGTCTTTCGCAGTTACGTCGGGACGGATGATTCGGCGGCGCGGAAGTTGCGCGAGGCGGCAGTGGCGCTGAAGCTGGAGACGTTTTACAGCAAAGATGTGTTGTTGCTGACCTATTTGAATCGGGTCTATTTGGGGGCAGGCGCGTTTGGGTTTGAAGATGCTGCCCAGTTTTATTTAGGCAAGTCGGCGAAAGCTTTGGACTTATCAGAAGCGGCAATGTTGGCAGGGATTTTACCCGCTCCCAATCGCTACAATCCAGTGCGCGATTATGATAAGGCGATCGCCCAGCGGAATGGCGTCCTCCAACGGATGCAGGAATTGGGCATGATCAGTGCCGATGAAGCCAGTCGGGCAAGGCGATCGCGGATTCAGGTGAATCCCAAGGCGAAAGAACAACTGGACAGTATTCGCGCCCCTTACTACCACGACCAGGTGTATTTGGACTTGGAAACCTTACTGGGGCAAGAGGTCGCTAACGAAGGCAATTTCATTGTGGAAACAGCGATGGATCCGCAAGTGCAGGCGACCGCAGAGTCGTCCCTGCGAAATTTTATCGATTCCACGGGTAGTAGCGTGGGTGCCTCGCAAGGGGCGATCGTCACTCTGGATGCTCGCAATGGCGAGGTGCTGGCAGTGGTGGGCGGAGTCGATTACAAAAAAAGTCAGTACAACCGAGCGACTCAGGCGCGGCGGCAACCCGGTTCTACTTTTAAAATTTTTGCCTATACCGATGCCTTGCAACGGGGCATTTCGCCCGAAACGACCTTTTCCTGTGCGCCTCTGAACTGGGAAGGGCAGTTTTTTGAAGGGTGCCGAACGGGCGGCGGCAGTGTGAATATGTATACGGGGTTAGCCCAGTCGGAAAATGTCGTAGCGCTGCGGATTGGGCAGGAAGTGGGCCTGAATCAGGTGGCGCAAATGGCGCGACGGATGGGCATTCAATCCGAACTCAAACCTGTGCCAGGATTGGTTTTGGGTCAGAGCGAAGTGAGTGTGATGGAACTGACGGGAGCCTTTGGCGTGTTGGCGAATCAGGGGGTGCGCAACTATCCCCGCACGATCCGCCGAATTCTGGATGCAGGCGATTGCCAGGATCGCAAAAATCCCAAAACCTGTCGGGTGATTTACGAATTTAATCAGGACAGTGAACAGAATCAGCCAATCGTGAAGCCGGAAGTTGCGGCCACGATGACGGAGTTGATGCGCGGTGTCGTGACAGGCGGCACAGGGGCAAATGCCGCGATCGGCTTTGGCGAAGTCGGCAAAACAGGTACCACGAATGACAACAAGGATTTGTGGTTTGTCGGCTATGTACCCGATCGCGCCTTAGTCACAGGCATCTGGCTGGGCAATGATGACAATACCCCCACCTCCGGCAGCAGTGGTCAGGCCGCTCAATTGTGGGGCAGTTATATGCGCCGCATCCTGTAGGTCAATACAATCTAGGCCCAGTCATGTGATTGGCCTGTGGTGTCAGAAAGTATCCCATAGGCTTCACGGCTGACTGGCATCTGATTAACCCTATAAAACCGAGAAGGACATTGTGAGGCAGAGGTGCCCGATGTCAGTTCGCTCATGGCGATATCGGAAGGTTTGAAGAATTGGTTTACCCACTCCTGTTATTGCGCTGCCTCAGCATGAAAAACGTTGTCCATTGATCACGAATTACTGTCAGTTGAGAGGCCGTATTGCAGTCGCCAAAGGGTTAGCGCAAAGATTCGATTAATCGCACGACGCGATCGCGCACCTCATCGCGCACACGAGGAAAAATTTCAGGTTGTGCTGCCGGATCATCGAGTTGCCAATCTTCAAATACTTCGCGAGTCAGCCATTCCGGTGGCAGATTTACACCACACCCACACAGTGAAATGACAATATCAAAATCTTCGGGCTGAAAGTCACTCAAGGCTTTGGAGGTTTGTTGGGTGATATCGACTCCGGCCTCCTTCATCGTGGCGATCGCTTCTGGGCGCACCTGACTCGCTTCCAAACCCGAACTCGTAACAATCATTTGGTCGGCTCCCAAATGTCTGGCAAACCCTTCCGCCATTTGCGATCGCGCCGAGTTTTTCTTACACACAAACATGACTCGTTTCATTAGGCTTCACTCAATCTCGCGAATAATATCTCGAAAGTTATTAGAAAGTTTGCGGTACACCAGCATGGCGAATTGGGCACCTAAAATCGGCGCCACCCAATATAACCAGTGATGCTGCCAGATGCCACCCACCAGCGCTGGACCGAGCGATCTCGCCGGATTCATACTAGCGCCTGTAATGGGTCCCATGCAGGCCGCTTCCAGCGCCACCGTCAGCCCGATCGCCAAGCCCGCAAATCCAACCGGGGAACGGCGATCCAGCCCAGAGCCAAAAATCACAAACATCAAAATGAAGGTCAATAGCCACTCTAGGATGAAGGACTGCGACCAGTTATTGTTGAGCGGCAACGTGGCACCGAGATTGCCAATGCGGCCCAAGCTGAAGACCAGAAAGGCAGAAGCGGCGATCGCCCCCAGGGATTGTGCCACCACATAGGGCGCAACCTGTTGCTTGGG
>JAIXVO010000653.1 GCA_027482985.1 Cyanobacteriota bacterium | reverse complement strand
GCGTGATTACCTTATCGCAGGAGCAGTTCGCCTTGATTCTGGTGCGCTGTAATTATGTGCAGGTGCGCGATCGCATGGCCGCTGCCTTGACGGAGCGCTTGCCCTTCCCGATCGCCACCTTAACTCTGCCCGAAGCCGCCAAGACGCTCTACACCACCATTCAAAAAGACCTAGAAACGCCTCCCCAGGCACTCATGATTTTTGGCCTGGAACGGCTGCACGACCTGGATCAAGTGCTGATCGCCACGAACATTGTGCGAGAAGAACTCCGGAAGCAGTTTCAATTTCCGCTGGTGTTGTGGATTAATGATGACGTGTTACGCAAACTGGAACGCCTCGCGCCCGATCTCGCCAGTTGGGCCGGGAATGCCATCATCGAGTTTGAAATGGCGGTGCCGGAACTGGTGCGATCGCTCAAACATCACAGCGATCGCCTGTTCAATTCCGTCCTCAGTTTAGGCGATGAGCAATTTTGGGCGCTCTGGCAACTGCCCCCACCCAACTCCCTGCGCCCCGACGAACTCCAGTTCGCCATGCAGGATTTACAGGCCAACCAATACGCGATCGAGGGCGAACTTCAGGCCAGCTTAGATTTCCTCCTGGGGCAAACCGCTCACAGCCAAGGTGAACTGGAAACGGCAAGAACCCGCTACGAAAGGAGTTTGGCGTTTTGGATGAGGCACTTGGGGGAGGTAGGGAGTTGGAGGGAGGGGGAGGCAGGGGAAGGGAGGCAGGAGGCAGGCTTCGACGTGAGCGCTCAGCCGAACGTAGGCAGGAGTCAGGAGGCAGAAGCTAGAAGGCAGGAGTTAGGAGGCAGGAGGCAGGAGGCAGGAGAAACAGCCACCCCTGTACCGCTCGCAGATCTATCCTCCCCACCCCCCACCCCCAACCCCCCAATCCCCCCTTACCCCCCCATCCCCTACCTCGAACGAGCCGCCTGCTTACTGGTCTACCTGGGATTGTGGTGGCGATCGTATGCGGTGTTGCAGCGGGCAGCTTACCGACGGGCGTTACAACGGGCCAGGGATGATTTTGGGCAAAGTTTGGCGTTGTTTTCGCAGGAGGATCGGCAAGATCTGGTGGCGCGGTTTATTACGGCGCAGGCGGAAACGCTGCAAAAGTTAGAGCAGTGGGATGAACTGGAGGCGATCGCGAAACAAGCGCTGGTGTTGCACAAGTTGTATAAAGACCCGGTACGGGAAGCGCGCGATCGCGGCTTTTTGGCGGAAGTGGCGATCGCGCGATCGGAGTGGGTGAAGGCCAAACGGGAGGTCGAAGCGGCGCTGCAAGTTCTGGATCAAACCGATACAGAACTGCATCAGGCGGGACATCCTCCCGATCCGCATTTAGAACATACGCTGGATTTGGCCTATCGGTATCACTACAGTGGGTATCTGTTTATCCTGGCGAAAGCGGAACAAGCGTTGGGCAATTTGGATATGGCGATTCATTATCTGGAAATTGCCCGCGACCAGAGTCATCCCCAAAACGACCCGCCGCTGTATATCCAAATTCTCAGCAAACTGCGAGATGCCTACTTTCAAAAAGGGGAGTATCGGCTGGCCTTCCGTACCCGACAAGCCCGTCGCCTGATTGAACATCAGTATGGTTATCGCGCTTTTGTGGGAGCGCTGCGACTGCAACCACAGGAATTTGCCAGCGGATCGCCCCTGCCGCTACCCGCCCAAATCGATCAGCAACGATTGTTGACCCAGGAGTTAGAAGCCTCTGGGCGGCAGCAAGATTTAAACGTGCTGATCACGCGCTTGAGTCAGGCGCAATACAAACTGATCGTGATTCATGGGCCTTCGGGAGTGGGCAAAAGTTCGATTCTGAATGCGGGGTTATATCCCCTGCTACAAGATCATGTGATCGAAGGACGCTTGCCTCTGCCCATCCTGCTGGATTTTTATAACGACTGGGAAAGCGGGTTGCTGAAAAGTTTAGGGAAGCAGGAGGCTGAGGAGGCGGCTGGAGATCTGGGAGACTTTGACAATCTCTCAGATCTGGATGACCGGCAACCGCGAGGGCCTGTGCCGTCGTTGAGCGATCGCTTGCAGTTGGCGACCGATCGCAATGATCTGCCCATTTTGCTGCTGGATCAGTTTGAGGAGTTTTTCTTCACGTACCCGACGGTGCAGGAACGGTTACCGTTCTATCGTTTTTTAGGAGCCTGTTTAAAGCTGCCGTTTGTGAAAGTGGTGCTGTCGTTACGGGAGGATTATTTGCATTACCTGCTGGAATTTCAGCGGTATGCGGATCTCGACATTATTAACAACGACATTTTAGGCAAACAAATCCGCTATCCCCTGGGAGACTTACAGCCGGAGGATGCCAGAGCCGTGATTCGCAGCCTGACGCAGAAGGCGCAATTTTATTTACCAGATGAGCTAATTGATGCCCTGGTGCACGATTTGGCGGGAGCGTTGGGCGAAGTCCGCCCGATTGAGTTGCAAGTGGTGGGGGCACAACTCCAGGCAGAGGGCATCGATACGCTGGCGGAATATGAGCAGAAAGGACCAAAGGAAAAATTAGTCCAGCGATCGCTGGAGGAAGTGGTGCAGGACTGTGGCCCGGAAAATGCCGAGTTGGCGCGCCTGATTCTGTTTCTATTGACCAATGAGAATGGCACCCGTCCGCTCAAAACCAGTGAAGATCTGGAAGCGGATCTGGTGGATTTGGGACTGACGCAGGCGATCGCCCAACTGGATCTGGTGCTGGAAGTCCTCGTGGGATCAGGCTTAATCTTTCTCATCCCGGACGCGCCCGCCGACTATTACCAACTGGTTCACGATTATCTGGTGGACTTCATTCGCCAGGAACAAGCCTCCACCGTCGAGCAATTGCAAGCCCAACTGCAACAGGAACGGGAGCAACGTCGCCACGCCGAAGCAAATTTGCGTCTGGAACTCCAACAACGTCTGCAAGCCGAAGCCCAACTCCGCACCGTCCAAGCTCAGCAAATGGGATGGTTACAAAAGCAACTCCGGCGATCGCGCTTTGCCTTGGGGCTGTCTTTAGCAACCCTGTTCGTCTTCCTAGCGATCGCCGTCATGCTATGGACTTCCCGCCGCTAAGCCAACGTTGTACCCACAAGTCTGGCAATAGCGCGAGTCTCTGGTTGAAAACCAAGATTCCCGGCTTAAATGGTAGCCCCGTGCGGCTGAGCGCCCTTGAGCTTGAGCGCTCAGGTCGAAAGCTCACGTCGAAGCCCACTCCCCAGAGGGTAACGCTGGGACTTCGCATCCAGGTGCTAGTGGCGAAGTTGTTGAGAAAGTGCCGCTAGCGATGAGCTGAAGTTGAAGCACCTGATGGTCACTAGATGCCTACGATCGCAAATAGCGCATCCCAGGGTGGGGCGTGACGAAGCCTGCCATTTCCAGTTGGAACAGGGCACTGGAGACGGTACTGGCGGGTAAGTTGGTTGATTGCATCAGGCGATCGAGGGGTACAGGTTCGCCGTCATTGCTTTGAGCCAGGGTGGTCAGAGCTTCCAGGATGATCACCCAATCGGGGTCAAGGTCGGCGGGAAGCGGGGCGGGTAAGGGGGGTGCGATCGCGGGTGTGAGGGTAGGGAGCATCCCCAGCATCTCGATGAACTCGGCTTCATCAATGATCACCTGAGCGCCTTTGTTAATCAGCTTCAGGCAGCCGATCGCTTTCGGGTTGTCCAAACTGCCGGGCAGGACGTACACCTCCCGCCCGTATTCGTTGGCGTAGTGAGTGGTAATCAGACCACCGGATTTTTCTCCGGCTTCGATGAGCACCGTCGCTCGACACAATCCGGCAATGATGCGATTGCGGCGCGGGAAAAACATGCGATCGGGTTTCGTCCCGGCAGGATGTTCACTCAACACCAGCCCAGACTCCAGAATTTGATCGTACAAAGTGCGATTCGACCAGGGATAGATCACATCCGTCCCACACCCCAAGACGGCGATCGTGCGGCCGGCCAATGCGACACAGCGGCGATGAGCTTCCGTATCAATCCCTTCTGCCAAACCAGAGACAATCGTAAAGCCGTGGTGGATCAAGCGCTCGGCGAGGCGACGAGTCCAACGGCGACCATACTCGGAGGGCGATCGCGTGCCCACGATCGCGACCATCGGAGCCACCCCGCGCAATTCATCCCGATTTACCTGTCCCCGGTAATACAAGATGGGTGGCGGATCGGGAAGTTCCAGCAACAACCGGGGATAGTCGGCATCGGCGGGAGTCCAGAAGTGGGGATTGGTTTGTTCCTGTTGTTGCAGGAGTTCCAGCGGGTCGATGAGTTGCCGCGCTGTCGCGATCGCATCGGCAGTCAATAAACCAAACCCTTCCACTGCCAGCAACTCCGCCGCTGTTGCCTGCCACGCGATCGCCAAACTGCCAAACTGTTTTGCCAACCGTTTCAGCAAAATCGGCCCGACCCCATGCAGCGTAGACCACGCCACCCAATAAGCCCGTTCATTTTCCATATTCAGAGAATACCCAGCCCACCTAAAAATCACAATCCCATGGCATGATGAGAACTTTGCCGCCTCCCGTTGCCATCCTGAGATATGGAGAACCTGCTGATTCAATGGGCCACACTTCCCCAGGATTTGCCGAAAATCCACAAAATCCGCTACCTTGTGTTTCAGATTGAGCAGGGTGTTGATCCGACGCTGGAATTTGATGGCTACGACGAACAATCCGATCACGTCCTGGCTTACCTGGATCAAAAAGCGATTGGGACGGCGCGGCTCCGCTACTTACCGGAACAGACCGTCAAACTGGAGCGATTTGCCATCTTGCCCGAGGCGAGAGGTTGCGGGATTGGACGGCATTTAATGGACTTTATTTTGCAAGCATTGCCAGCAAAATCGATCGCGACGATTTGCCTGAATGCCCAGGTGCCCGTCCAACCGTTTTACGAAAAATTTGGCTTTACGGCAGAGGGCGATGTTTTTGAGGAAGCTGGAATCCCTCATATTAGGATGAAAAAGCTGTTGTGCTAGCGAGACGGGTGGGCGTGGGTGGGATTGCCACAAAAGCATGGGATTGGCTGAAAGACCGCCGCTGGTTGTCGGATGTTTTGATCTTAGGCGGCATCTGGCTGGTGGCCGCTATGGGCGATCGCCTGTGGATTCGGCTCGATCAGTCCGTGCCCTCCTGGGATGCGGCAGATTACCTGACGGGTTCCCTCTCCTACTGGCAAGCCCTGCAAACGCCCCAATGGTTCTCCAGCCAGTGGTGGACAAACCTGTGGCTGATGTCCTCCAAAATTCCGCCTCTGGTTTACATCGTCACCACCCCCATCATTTCGCTCTTTGGCAAAGCCCCCGATCAAATCATCCTCATTTTTCTCATCTTCAGCGCCATTTTGCTGGGATCAGTCTATGGTCTGGGTGCCCTATTATTTAATCGTCGCGTCGGTCTCTGGGCAGCAGGCTTTTGTGTGTTCATGCCCGTCCTCTATGAAGCCCGCCTGGAATACCTGCTGGATTTTCCCCTAACGGCGATGGTGGCGCTGGCGTTTCTCGTTCTAACCGTTTGGTGGGAAGTAGGAGTCAGGAGTCAGGAGTCAGGAGTCAGGCTTCGACGTGAGCGCTCAGCCGAACGGAGTCAGGAGTCAGGCTTCGACGTGAGCGCTCAGCCGAACGGAGTCAGGAGTCAGGAGCAGGAAGGCAGAAGACAGGAGGAGCCGCGTCTTGAGTTTTGGCTCAAGCGTTTTTGGGCAGCAGTGATAGGCTCCCTAAAGCCAAAAGCCGCAGACCCACCCTTCACCCCTCCCCAACCCCCAACCCCCAACCCCCAACCCTGGCTCTGGGCGATCGCCGCCGGATTGGCGATCGGGCTGGCCTTAATGACCAAGCAATCGGCAGGCTTATTTTTACTGGTGCCGCTGCTTTGGTGTGGCGCTGTGGTGCTGTGGCAACGGGACTGGGGGCGGTTGGCGCAATGGCTGCTGTTGTTGTTGGCGACGGTGCCAGTGTGGTTTCCCTGGTATCGTACGAACTGGCTCTTAATTTTGACTTCCAGCAAACGGGCGACGATCGACTCCGCCGCGATTCAAGGTTCACCGTCCTTACTGTCGCTGGATGCCTGGACGTTTTACCTGCGCTATGTGCCCTGGATGGTGTCGTGGCCGCTGGTGGTGTTGCCGCTGGTGGGGTTACTGTGCTTCTGGCGGCGATCGCGGGTGGGGTGCCACTGGCGCGGCGACCTGGACTATGAGGCCAAATCCAAAGACTATCGACAACAGGCATTTGCCGCATCGCAGCGATCGCTCCTCTGGTTGCTGATCTTTTTAGGCGGAGCGTATCTCCTTTCGACCCTGAACCCCAACAAGGACACCCGTTATTTTGCCCCCGCGTTACCCGTCCTGGCGGTGGTGCTGGCCTATGGGCTGACGTTGTTGCCGCGATCGTGGCGGTTGGTGCAATGGGGCAGTGTGGCGCTGGCGGGAATTTTGATGATCTCAGCCTTGTTTCCCATTTTTGCTTATGCCAGTTTTGCGCAACAGCCCGTTGCCCGTCCGTGGTTTCCCGCTCGCAGTGCCCCCTATCCCCACTCTGAGGTGATTGCCGAAGTTCGCCAAACGTCACCCTACCTGCGATCGACCATTGGGGTGCTGCCGTCCACTCCAGCGTTGAATCAGCATAATGTCAATTTTTTCGGTCTCAGCCAATATTTTCAGGTGTATGGGCGGCAGGTGGGCACGCGGCAGGCAACGCTGACCCAAGATCGGCGATCGCTGTCCTGGTTCTTGAGTAAAACCGGCGATCAGGGTTCCATGCGTCGGCCTGAGATCCAGGCGGCAATGGTGCAAGGGGTGGAGCAGAGTGGCGAATTTGCGGTGCAAAAAAGCTGGTTGCTACCGGATCAAAGTCGGCTCCAACTCTTTACCCAACGCGTACCCCCAATTCAGGTCAAGCAACTGGAGGGTTCCGTCGATCGCGCCCCAGTTGCCCCCATCCAGCTAGAACAAATCACCGTGCCCGCTCAAGTGCCCCCTGGCAAGCCCATCCCCGTGACGTATCAATGGTCTGGCACCTGGGCGAATTTGCAGCAAGGGTTAGTGTTACTGACCTGGCATCGGACAGATCAACCGACGACTACAGGCCGCGATCGCTGGTTACATGACCACGCGATCGGCATGGGGATGTTGTTTCCAGCGCAACCCCGTCAGGTCAGCCTAACCACGCCCTTTCGAGTGACTGAACGACTGGCGATGTTATCTCCTGCCGTTGCGACCCCCGGCACTTATGAGTTGACTGGGGTTTACTTGCGTCGTCCCACCGGAAAAACCACCCCCGTCAAGGTTCCACCCGTCACGCTCCGCTTAGATCCCACTGCGGACCCGGCTCCAGCGCCAGAACTGGATTTGTTAACCCAATTGCGATCGCTGGCGGGTACTCTCCCCAAAGGCCCACAATCTCTGGAACGAATCTCCAATGAAATCAACCGGATTAATCAATATGATCCGGTGCAGGACTATCTGCTTCAATCCCAGCAGGCGATGCAGTCTCGATTGCAGACCGAACCCACCAACCGCACCTATGCTTACACGCTAGCCTTAGCGACGGTGCTCAGACGGCAGGTAAACGACGCGATCGCGGCGCTCGAAACAGTCACCCAGCTCGATCCACAAAACCCCTATGCCCATGCCTACTTAGGCTTTGTCAACCTATATGACTTTCGCCCCGGAGCGGCTCAAACCGCGTTGAATACAGCTCTCAAACTCAATCCTGACAGCCCGGAGATTCAAGCCCTTAGCGGCATTGCGGCCTTGATGCGAGGTAATTTGATGGGGGTCTGGCAACATGGACAGGCGTATCAAAAAGCCGAACGCTTCAAAGGTTAATGGTCAGCTTAACTCCAGATGATTCATTAAGAGGGTTTCGAGTTGCAAAACATTGAGTGGTTTGCTGAGGTACGCTGAGGCACCTGCCTGCAAAAAGGTTTCCCGATCACCCGCCATCGCCATCGCGGTCACAATCACGACGGGCAGCGATCGCCACTCCTCATGACAGCGGAGGGCATGCAGCAAATCGATCCCTGTGATCGCATCCCCCAGTTGCACATCCAGGAGCACCAGATGGGGCTGAAACTCCTGCACATGATGCAGAAAGTTGTGTCCCTGCGCTAGATGTAAGACTTCATACTGGCTGGCTTGCAAATAATCCTGCAACAACATAGCGCTGGGGACATCATCTTCCACAATCAAAATCCGCCCTTTATTTACCAGCACCGGGCAGGCTTGGGCGATCGCGGCGATCGCACTGGCCTCATTCGTGAGTGGCGTTGGGCGATCGCAGTCCGGCAAGTATAGGGTAAACGTACTGCCCTGATGCAGCACCGAGGTCACTGTCACATCGCCGCCATGCAACCGCGCCAATTTCCGGGTTAAGGCCAGTCCCAAACCCGTCCCCGCATATCGTCGGCTCAACTGACTATCCAGTTGGCTAAAGGGTTGAAACAACAGGGTAATTTGCTCTGGCGCAATGCCAATCCCCGTATCAATCACGTTGAACGCGACCCCAGCAGGGCATTTGGTGACCTGTAAGGAGACTGCACCAGCAGCCGTAAATTTCACCGCATTGGAGAGGAGATTAAGCAGCATTTGCTTGAGCCGGCGTTCGTCGGCAAAGCAAGATTGGGCCGCTGGATCGAGGCTGAGGGATAACTGCAACCCTTGCGCCACCGCCTGTTCCCGCACTAAAGCCAGACAATTCTCACACAGCTCCGAAATTGAGAGCACACAGGGTTGAATACTTTCCCGCCCGGATTCTACTTTCGCTAGGTCGAGAATGTCATTAATCAACATCAGCAAATGTTCACCGCTGCTGTGAATGTGTTGAATGTATTCCCGCTGCTTGGTCGTGAGGTTACCAAAGATTTCTCGCTGCAAGATCTGGGAGAGTCCCAAAACCGCATTGAGCGGTGTCCTCAGTTCATGGCTCATGGTTGCCAGGAATTCACTTTTAGCTCGATTCGCTGCTTCCGAAACCAGTTTCTCCTGTTCGAGTTCCTGCGTGCGTTGTTTGACCAACTGTTCCAGGTAAGCGTAACTTTGGGCGTTGTAGAGGGCGATCGCGGCATGGGCGGCGATCCGGTGCAGAAATTGCACTTCCTCTTCCACAAAAGTACGATAGCAGGTGGTGGTAAACACCGAGAGCGCGCCAAAGATGCGATCGCGAATCACAATCGGGACACTCAACACAGAGCGCGATTGGAGTTCCACGGCCTGGATGAGATGAGCCGGAGTGGTGGCGGTTAGGCTTAAGTCCAGACTGTAAAAGGCTTTACCCTGGTTGAAATTAGAATTGGGGTCGAGCAAATCGGGCCATTCTGCAAACGGGGCTTGAAAGCCTAGCATCGAAGGCACAGACGCATCGGCACGCCATTCATTCAAAGCTTTGATTTGCTCATCCAGCACAAACAACACCACGCGATCTACACCAAAGCCTTCGCCCGTACGCTCCACAATGGCTTGCAAAATATGTTCCGCATCCAGGCTGGAGTTGAGAGAATGACTGAGTTGATTCAACAACTGTTCGCGGCGCGCCTGTTGCTGGAGTTGGGTGAAGAGTTGCGCCTGCTGAATCGCGATCGCCACCTGCACCGCCAATTGTTGCACCAGTTCAATTTCAAAGGGTGCCCAGTGGCGGCTTTGGGCACATTGGTGAACTGCCAGCACCCCCCATAAATAGCAGCCTTCAGCGAACCCATTGGTCGCCAGCAAGGGGGCGATGTCAGCGGTGACCGTTGACGCTGGTCGATGAGCCGTGGGAGCGGTTTGAATGATCGGCACTACGAGTTTGGCTTTGACCTGGAGTTGGCGCATGAAGTCGAGGTAGTCTGGGGGCAAATTCTGTTGCTCGATGTTGTTGATAACGACAGTTTGCCCGCGTTCATACATAGCATTTTGATCGCGATACCAAATCTCATGGGAAGGCGTGTCACCTTTGACATCCCACTGTGGTCGCACTGAAGCAGCGACTAAAACGCCATGTTGCCCATCAAAGCGGTAGACCAGGACGCGATCAGCCTGTAAGAACTGGCGGATTTCATCGACGGTGCGGTGCAAAATTTCATCGAGATCGAGCGATTCGCGAATCCGGAGGGCGATCGCGCTGAGCAGGTGATCCCGTTTCACCTGATGCTGCATCCGATGTTCTGCCAGTTGATGCTCTAGCGTCATGGCGATGGCGGACGCGGCGGCACCCAACAAATTTTCCTCCAAGGCAGTCCAGGCATGAGCCGCGTGACAATTATCAAACCCAATGAAGCCCCAAAATTGGCCTGCCACCATCAGCGGTAGCAGGAGAATGGCGTGAATCTCCTGGGGTGCGAGGATACTACATTCGACAGGGGGAAACTCGGCCATCTCAGCATTGATGGGTTGCCCCTGCTGCAAGCGCTCCAACCAGATAGGGAAGACGACTGCCAAATCGACATTTTGCAAATCGAGATTGACGATTTGGGGCATGACTCCCGGCGCACACCACTCCCATTGCTGACTGCTGAGTAAGTGCCCTGCTGGATCACGGTGGTTTTGAAAGAGGTAGACGCGATCGGCTTCAGCCACTCGCCCTAGGGGTTCTAACACCCCAGTATCCAGGTGGTCTATGTGGGTGTGGTTGAGCAACCAGGTTTGAATTTGAACCAGCGTGGTTAAATACCGTTCGCGTTGGGCGAGGCGTTCTTCACTCTGCCGCAGCGCTGTCTCGGTGGCTTGATGCTGGCGAATTTCGGCCTGGAGAGAGGCATTGGTGGCATCGAGTTCTTGCGTCCGCTGCTGCACTCTCAGATCCAGCGCCTCATAGGCTTGCTGCAGGGTAGCTTCAAACGCTTGGCGATCCTGCTGCGCCTGTTTGCGATCGGTAATGTCAAAGGAAATCCCAACGAAGCCAATCGGCTGCTGCTGGCGATCTTTCAAGACTGTATGCTTGACTTCGACCCAAACGGGCGAACCATCCTTCCGGTGCACCAGTAATTCCCCAGACCAGAGAGCCGCTTTCAACCCCTGACTCACCATCTGTCGCGCCATCCGCGCCCCCGCTAACGGAGCTAAGACGGTCATGATGGGTTGATGCAGCACTTCGGCGGCAGTCCATTGATACAATTGCTCAGCGTAAGGGTTCCAGTGCAAAATTTTGCCTTGCAAGTCAGTCGCAATAATGGCATTACACACTTGTTCCAGCAGCGAAGCCTGCCACGTACTCTGCTCGGAATAGGCATAGTTATAGGTTTGCAGCGTTTCGAT
Source organism: Cyanobacteriota bacterium (assembly GCA_027482985.1). Classification (GTDB taxonomy): domain Bacteria; phylum Cyanobacteriota; class Cyanobacteriia; order Leptolyngbyales; family Leptolyngbyaceae; genus JSC-12. The sequence continues at coordinate 800 of JAIXVO010000653.1, read as the reverse complement.
CTGTTGTTCTAACTCAAATTGGCGATGTGCTAGTTGATTCAGCGTGTGTTGGAGCGCCTGAAAGGATTGCTCATCCCGACAGTATTGATGCAAATGGCCAAATTGCTCCAGGTTCATGGGTTTCCGAGAAAATCGCTCAGTGAATTCTGTCATCAATTGCGGCTAACTTGCGGTACGTTGCCGGGAGAATGAGTCAAGCGCTCAATCGCTGTGGCCTTAGTGTTCCCGCCTCAAAGCTAGGAATAAATGTGTCGTCATCCTAACAGCTTGGCGAAGTCAATGAATGCGGGAAGAATAACAATCTTGATTAGCTCAAGCAATTTAATTTAGGAATCTGCGAGCGCTCAAGGCTCAAATTGTGCACCATTTTGCTAGCGGTCTGTCCGTGACGGGGGGAGAACCAGTATAATGCACGATCGCGAGCAACTATCAAAGGTGATTATGCCACAGGTTTCACTGGCTGAACTCGTTGCTGGGGTACGGGGGGGCGATCGCTTGATTAGCTTTCCCACCGACACGGTGCCGGCGTTGGCAGCAAGACCGGAGCGAGCGGCGTTAATTTTTGCCGCGAAACAACGGAGTCTGGATAAACCCTTAATTCTGATGGCAGGTGCTATTGCCGATCTGTGGAATTTCGTGATGGGCACTCCGGCGGAACGAGCCGACTGGACGCAACTGATGACGCAATATTGGCCGGGTGCCCTGACCCTGGTACTACCCGCCAGCGATCGCATCCCGCCCACCCTGAATCCGAAAGACCCCAGCACAATTGGGGTGCGGGTGCCGGATCACGCGATCGC
>JAIXVO010000139.1 GCA_027482985.1 Cyanobacteriota bacterium | reverse complement strand
TGATTTAAAATCAAATCTGTTTTTTTTTTTTTTTTCAACAAAGACTGGTTCAAGATTGCTTGGAGGCTATGGATCGCACCGATATCTATCCCACCTTTTGGCACAACAACTTTGCCCATGTCCCTGACCGAATGCCAGCGATCAGAACGTATCTATGGGAGCTACTAGCGGTCATGCAACAAAAACCCCAGTTCTTACAACAGGTGCAAACCCGGCGTTTGGTTCTGGAAGATTTGCTCCCCCTCTTACTTGACGCCCTGTCGGCTCAAGACGTTGATGGTAGGGTTTCGTATCTCAGTCGAGCGCAACTGGCACGAGAAGCTGAAGCCTACATGCAAGATCATCTCAAGCAACCGTTGACCATCAAGGCTTTGTGTGAGGCACTACATACAAGTCAAGGTACCCTCATGAATGCCTGTAAAGATGTTTTCGGGCTGAGTCCCATGGCCTTTTTGAAGAGCCTCAGGCTGCAAGCAGTACATCACCGCCTGAAGCTGGCTGACCCACAAACTAGCTCAGTGACGGATATTGCCTACCAGTATGGTTTCTGGAGTCTCGGACACTTCGGTCGCGACTACAAAGCGATGTTTGGTGAGTGTCCTAAGGAAACTCTAAAGAAGAAATCATGAAAGTGAAGGCTAGCTAACAACGTCCATGCACACCGACTGCCGAGAGGCTGTCTATTTGAATCTAAAGGTTTTTGCAGCGGGTGATGGGCAACGTTCGACGGCTTTAGCTCATCTGTTGGGGCAGTAGTTGATAAATTATCGATCAGAGTTAAATATTTCAAGAGGCAGGGTGTAACTGAATAGAGCTTCAAACAAGTATTCTGACGTACAATCTGGGCATTTCTGATTGGTTTTTCATGCCCAGAGAGGAAAGATTTCCATGCCCGTTACCTTTGATGACATCATCAGTGCCTCTAGTTCTGAAGAAAGCTTTTTAGAAATCTTCCAAAATGCCTTTTCCCAGCAAGATCAGCCATTCCTGCAAGCACACCGCACGATTTTAACAGCCTGTTACAGAAATCCTGGACTTTCTCCAACGATGAAAAGCAACACGCCAGAAGTTTTAGCCCAGTCTTGGCTGAGAAGGTACTGTGATAGTTACGAGAATAGAATTTCAAGACGCACCTCGCAGTCTCCTGGAACAGTTGCTGATCCAGTCGTCACTACAATCATCAATGCTAGATTAACTGGGTTAACGGAAGAGCATCTTGAGCAGATCAAATATGCTCACAGACTATCAATGTCCGCAGAAAATATTCAAGGCTTACTTCTTGAGGAATTTCTAGCTGAACAGTTAGCTGAATATGGTTGGTGTTGCTGCTGGGGCGAGTCCGTTCGCCATGTTGATTTTTGCAACGTGGATGGTTCTCTATTGCAAGTAAAGAACCGCAGCAACTCGGAAAATAGCTCGTCTTCCAGGGTAAGGATCAATCAACCCATTGAAAAATGGTATAGGGTTGATGCTAGGACAGGATTATACCGATGGTCATACTTCAATGAGAAGTACGACACGGATCGTTTCTCAGAAGAGAATTTTGTCGTATTTGTTCAACAGGTGTTGAGCAGCAATCCAAAAGCCTTAGCTGTAGAAGTAAATAATCCTTGGCAATTGTTGTCTGAGCCATCAGACTAAATTTAAAGAAAGCTGTTCTGCCGCTATTTCTTCGAGATCACCTAATGTTTCAACTGTCCAACTTACATCGTCAGTTTTATGGTATCGCGAATAGGGGAAGTCGGGATAAGCTATCGATGTTTCGTTTTTCAGATGCGTTAATAACATCCTGGCGATCGCCCTCCCCAAAGAGCAGGGTACAGCATTCCCAACTTGCCGATATTGATCGAGCAAAGTGCCTGTGATCATCCAATCATCTGGAAATTCTTGGATGCGCTTGTATTCTTCGATGCTGAGTGGTCTATCTTCTTCTGGATGTGCTAGGTCGGTGGCAGGCATCGCTGGATGGGTTACTAACGTTGGGGCAGGCTTATCCCAATCTAGCCTCCGGTAAAAACCAGTTTTCCCCCCTCCTGCATGATAAGAAGCCCCTAGTGCTGCTTGATGTAAATCTTCTGGTAAATCCCGCCAGTATTGTCCAGGTTTCAGCAGCCGATAATACTTGAGCCGTTTTTCAGGAAACTTGACAAAATGATGTCCATCCTCGGGAAGACCTTCTAAAGCCTCCCGTAATGTTTTCCACGGTGGCAGCCCATATAAACCCTTATCCGCGTGAGTCGGTGTGAGATAGGGAAGCTTTTCTCCATCACGGCTACAAGCAATCACAACTCTTTCCCGTTGTTGTGGCGATCCAAAATTAGCGGAATTGTACAGGTTAAAGGAAATGCTATATCCTGCCTGCTTGAGTTTCTGGGTGATAAAAAGCAATGCTCCCCCTCTTTGCTCGTCTTGGGATAAAAGAGGAAAATTCTTTCCTCTCATTTCATGCGGTCGATGATTCAATGGAGCGGACAATAATCCTCGCACGTTTTCGATGACTGCAAATCTAGGTTTAAGTTCAGTGATTAAATCGATGAATGTCAAAAAGACATTTCCTCGATCGTCATTGAAGCCTTGCCGCTTTCCTGCACTGCTAAAGGCTTGGCAGGGCGGACCACCAACGATTACATCAATCTCATCAGTCGAACTCAATCCTGCTTTTTCTCTAATTTCTGTCGCTGAATAATCTCTAATATCCCCGATCAGAGCCATATCCGGTCGATTTGTCTCGATTGTTTTGCGGGCGGCTGAATCAACTTCACAGGCAAGTAATACCTTGATTCCTTCCTTTTCTAGCCCTAAGTCTAGACCCATACAGCCAGAAAAAAAGCTCAAGGCTTTGAGATCTGGTTTACTGAAGGATCGTCGCCCATGATCAGGAATGCCTGTAGTTGCATCATCTCCCTTGCAACGGTACTCATGAACAGATTCTGATGCTACAATCCATCGACTGCTGATCCTCTCGCCGCTGATTTCACCATGCCGGAGCAGTTGACGGACATATTGCTCCGAACAGTTCAGGATCTCAGAGCTTTCTTTGACAGAGAGGTATTGGTTGGGCACGATTTCGGACTCGAAACTAAAATGAAGTACCCTATATTACTGTCAAGACAATTTACTTGCAAGCTTTATGAACAGATGTCCTAATGCCACCGTTTTCACTGAAGGTAGCGTCAGCCGTCGAACACTGCGTTGGTGCGGACAGAACAGAGGTTATTAGGTCAGAGTTCAAGGTTGTTTGCGGCCGCACAACTTCACCGTTGGACTGCCAGCGTGCCCAGACCTCGCTCTTTCTAGAGCCTGCCTTCTAGCGCAGGTATAGCCGCTCAAAACCGGGGTGATCGGCCAAACCCCCGGTTCCGCCCAGACCCTTCAGGTCACCCCTGGCGCTGGGGGGCGATCGCATAGCCTAGAGCCAGGGGCCAAGTCGCACAGTCCAATAGTGGCTTGAATTGGGCAGACGGAAATTATGGGCGATCGCCCAAACCCGCAATGACCCCGCGACCTCAAATATCGAGGTCTTGCAGCTTCATCCGAGGGCCGTAGGTTTCAATGAACTCTCGGCGGGGAGCGACGCGATCGCCCATCAGGATCGTAAAGATGCGATCGGCCTCGGCCGCATCCTCAATTTCGACCCGCTTCATCGTCCGGGTGGTGGGGTCCATGGTGGTTTCCCACAGCTGCTGGGGCATCATTTCCCCCAGACCTTTAAACCGCTGCACCGTGTAGTTGGCGTTCGCCGGAAACTGTTCAGCAATCAGGGTTTGCAGCTCGCGCTCGTTGTAGCAGTACCAGTGGTTGCGACCGCGCTCCACCTTGTAGAGGGGCGGACAGGCAATGTACACATAGCCCTGATCGACCAGGTCGCGCTGGTAGCGGTAGAAGAAGGTCAGCAGCAGGGTACGAATGTGAGCCCCATCGACATCGGCGTCGGTCATGAGGCAAATGCGGTGGTAGCGCAGCTGAGAGGCGTCAAACTCTTCACCCCGAATGCCCATGCCCAGGGCGGTGATCAGAGCCTGAATCTCAGTATTTTTGTAGATCTTCGAGTCTTCGGTCTTCTCAATATTGAGAATCTTGCCCCGCAGGGGGAGAATGGCCTGGAACCGGCGATCGCGCCCTTGCTTAGCGCTGCCGCCCGCAGAGTCCCCTTCCACAATAAAGATCTCCGATTCGCTCGGGTCGCGGCTGCTGCAATCGGCCAACTTACCCGGCAGCGTAGACGACTCCAGCACCGACTTGCGGCGCACCAGGTCTCGGGCTCGGCGGGCCGCCTCGGCGGCGTTAAAGGCCTGAATCGCTTTCTCCAGAATGGCATCGGCCACGGCGGGGTGAAAGTCGAGGTACTCCGTCAGCGCTTCACCCACTAGGGAGTCGACAATGCCGCGCACCTCGGTGTTGCCCAGCTTGGTTTTGGTTTGGCCCTCAAACTCGGGGTCGGGTACCTTCACCGAGATAATCGCCGTCAGCCCCTCGCGAATGTTTTCCCCCGCCAGGTTCGAGTCGGCGTCCTTGCGCTTATTGCGCTTGCGGCTGAAGTTGTTGAGGGTGCGGGTCAGCACCGCCTTTAGGCCCTCGAGGTGGGTACCACCGTCAATGGTGCGAATGTTGTTGGCAAAGCCCAGCAAATTGTCGGAGTAGGCATCAATACACCACTGAAGAGCCGCCTCCACCTGCACTCCGTCGCGCTCCGACGAAATGTGGATAATCTCGTCGTGGATGGGCTGCTTATCATTATTGATGTACTGGACGTACTCGATAATGCCGCCTGCATAGTGGTAGGTCGAGACCTTGGGCTGGTCGGCCTTGATCACATCCAGGCGGTAGTCGGTGAAGATTACCTCAATGCCCGCGTTCAGGTAGGCGAGCTCTCGGATCCGTCCGCACAGGGTGTCGTAGTCAAATTCAGTGCCGTTGTGAAAAATTTCGGTGTCGGGCAAAAACGATACCGACGTGCCCTGGCGCTTTTCGGTAATTTTCTCCGCCCTGAGCTCGCCGATGGGCACCCCGCGCTCAAAGCGCTGCTTGTGCTCCTTGCCTTCACGCCACACGATCACCTCGACCCATTCCGACAGGGCGTTGACCACCGAGATGCCCACGCCGTGGAGGCCCCCAGAGACCTTGTAGCCGCCGCCGCCAAACTTGCCCCCGGCGTGGAGGACAGTCATGACCGTTTCGAGGGCAGACTTGCCGGTGCGGGGGTGAATATCGGTGGGAATGCCACGCCCGTTGTCAACGACCGTGACCGAGCCATCGGCGTTGAGAGAAATATCAATGCGGGTACAGTGGCCCGCCAAAGCTTCGTCTACGGAGTTATCGACAACCTCGTACACTAGGTGGTGGAGACCACGAGGCCCAGTGCTGCCGATGTACATGCCTGGACGTTTACGAACAGGCTCAAGCCCCTCAAGCACCTGAATCTGATCAGCACCGTAGTCGGTTGTCATGTTGTACGCTCCAAAAATGGGCTCTAAGCCACCTGGCTGCCCGACAGGCTAAAACACTAGGAGATTATAGCACAAAGCGGCTACAGCGGGTTCTCAGGCAACTTCAGGCGAAGAATGAGCTAGGGATGCAACCACCAATATTTTCTCGACTAGAATTATCGCCCCAGGGTCGGGATGATAATAGTTCAATTGTACCGTTTTTATTGGTGATCGGCGGGGCGACGGCCACCGGTAAATCGTCTTTGGCGATCGCCCTGGCCCAGCGTCTCCACAGCGTCATTCTCAGCGCCGATTCCCGACAAGTATATCGAGAGTTTGATATTGGCACCGCTAAACCTTCGGCCTTTGATCAGGCCCAAGTGCCCCACTATTTAATAGACATTTGCGACCCCACCGAAACCCTCACCCTGGCCCAGTACCAGAGTCGGGCCCAGGGGCTCATCCAGCAACTCCATCGGGCCGACACCTCGCCGCTGCTGGTGGGCGGTACCGGTCTCTATATAGATGCGATCGTCAAAGGGTTGCGAATTCCCCCCGTGGCCCCCCAGCCCGAGCTCAGGCAGCAGCTGGCAGCCCTCGGCCAACCCCACGGCTATGCCCTGCTCAAAAGCCTCGACCCCATTGCCGCCCAGCGCATCCATCCCAACGACCCGGTGCGTACCGTGCGGGCCCTGGAGGTCTACTACGTCACCGGTCAGCCTCTGTCGACGCTCCAGGGCGAAGCGCCCCCCGACTACCCGGTGCTCTACCTGGGCCTCGACGGCGATGCGATCGCCCTAGAGCGCCGCATTGCCCAGCGCACCCAGGCGATGGTTGAGGCAGGGTTTAGGGATGAGGTGACTCGTCTAGCCGAAAAGTACGGCCCTGGGCTGCCCCTGCTGCAAACCCTGGGCTATGGCGAAATGCTGCGCCATGTCCAGGGAGATAGTTCGTTAGCAACGGCCCAGGCGGAGATTGTGCTGCACACTCGTCAGTTTGCCAAACGCCAGCGCACCTGGTTTCACAACCGAGCCACAGTAAAGTGGTTTGATGCCGATGCCAGGGATTTGGTCGATCGGGTGTGGGAGTGGATGACAGGCTCGCTGGGCTGAGTTCAGCGTCCTGGGGCAAGATAGTTTATTAGAGGTTGCTGGCCCCTACTGATGGAGGCGATGTCAGATGCTCGATGCCTAAGCTATCTGGCCAGCCCGATATACCTTAGTTGAGCAACCGCTTTAGATTCGGCAAGCGGGACAGTAGTAAATAATCGAGCAGTAGCACAGCTATCAGTGACAAACCCACCAGCGGAAATATAATACCCATGATGGCCACCATCACCAGCGGCACTCGCCAGTGATCATAGCTAGCCAGCACAGGCGCACCCAAACGTCCATCCGGGCGGCGTCGCCACCACATTACTGTCCCGCTGAGACAAAGCACAATTAACAACAAACACGCCAGTAGCATCAGTAGTTGATTGGCTAAGCCAAAATATTTTCCCATGTGGATTGAGATCCCCAATTCCACCGCCTTGGGGACAAGGCCGTAGTCTTGCCAACGCACATCGGCCAACACCTTGCCACTGTATTGGTCAATATGCATCGTCACTTCCTGGGTAGAATCTCCGGGATAGGCCGCTACTGTGTAAACTCCCGTTTCACCCTCTGGCAGCGTTACGCTAAATCCAGAGGGTGCACCTTGGGCCCGAGCCATATCAATCACAGCATCCAGCCCAATTGCAGTAGGCTGCATCTGTCCTGGAGCTGAGCTTCCAGGCTGATGGGCAGAATGAGGCATTGGTAACTGCTCAACAGCCCAAGGGACTATCTGAGCGCCCTGTTGATTTAGCGTGCCTGTCAGCTGAGTCGATTGGGGCGTTGTGCCATCAAACACATAGGGCGGAAACCGATTCCAGACCTGAGCAAAGGTCTCGCCCCAAAAACCTGACCAGGGGAGTCCAGTTAGGATCAAAAATGCAATCAAAATTGCCCCATAAAACCCAGACACTGAATGCAGATCGCGCCAGAAGACTCGCTTACTGGTACTATTCAAGCGCGGTAGCAGAACACCCCAGACCGAGAATCCGTTGCGTGGCAACCATAAATACAGTCCAGTTAGCAGTAATACTAGTCCCCAGCAGGCCGCTAACTCCACCAAATAATCGCCTATTTTGCCAATCATCAATTCACCATGCAATCGGCGGATAATCGCTTGTAAATTTTGGTTCTCGTCTCTAGTACCCAGTAGCTGTCCGTTGTAAGGATTGACAAAAGCCGTTAGCTCATTGTCAGCAGTTGTTATAGCCACTTCGGTACTGCGATCGGGTGCAATACTGGGCGTAATGTTGCTAATTGTTGCGTTTGGATAAGCTCGCTGAACAGTCTGAAGCTGCTGACTATAGGGAAGCACGCTGGTCGCATCTTGTCCGGGTACAAACAGCAAGTTTGGATACATGAGGCTATCGAGCTGAGGTTTGAAGAGATAGATACTTCCCGTGATGGCCAGCAACAGCATGAATGGAATCACAAACAGCCCGGCATAAAAATGCCAGCGCCAAACCGTTCGATAAAAGCGATTGATGGGGGATAGCTCTGATACGGCACCAAGCGATTCTGCGGTTTTGGACACAAGATCTACCAGTTAACTGCTCAATCACGGCACCAAGTATCTTGCAACTTACTCTGACTGTCAAAAGACACTCTGTCAAACATCGAGTTATACCAAATCCGAGTCGCACAGCTCCGATTCCCAACGGGCCAAACCGTAGGGGTGTAGGCGTCGCCAAGCCAACGGCTTTATGGCATTCGCCCGATTGAATTGGGGGTAATCAAGCAGGATTGGTATGAGCCCCGGCGTGGAGAGACGAGATCCTAGACGCTCCTGCGCCCATTACTACCAAACCGGTTGGAGGTGGGCACTACCCGAAGCAGGAATCGACGTTGATGCTGACATCGGGAAAGGCCAAGGGAGAAATTTCCCCTGAGAACAATGTTTGCTCGGTTTGGTAGCGGCCTCCAACAGGATGGCGATAGAGAATGACACAGCGATCGCGCAAATTCACCACCCAGTAGTCTTCAATCTCGGCCTGGGCGTAGACCAAGGGTTTATCTTCAGTATCTTTTGCCAAGCTGGTTTTAGAAAACTCAATGACTAAAAAGATATCCCCAGGGTGGGGGTGGGCGGTCTGGTAGGAGCGATCGCGCACCAGGGCAAGGTCAGGTTCTGGTTCACTCTCGTTGGGTGGAATGCTAATGGGCTTGGCCGCCCGCACCTGATAACGCCCTTGGGCGGCGCTCCAGAATTCTGGCATTAAACGCGTAGACGCATCGGCATGTTCTGGCCCTTCTGGCGGCATCTCTACGATTAACCCATTCAGCAGTTCAATCGGTCGGCCAGCAAAAAGACCGACCTGCACCATGGCGTGGTAATCAGCTAACGTCCAGCGAGCGATCGTTACAGCCATCGGGGCGCACCATCTCCATGAGCCGAGGAATCTATGATAACAACCTCAAGGGATCCGCTAGAGATCCTCGTCGGCCAGTGCTTGCTCGTCGACGGTTAGCTCTAGGGCGATGGGTTCAGCCTCTTCCGTAGCCGCTTCGATCAGCACCGGCTCAGCTTCGACTTCCTGTTTGGTTTCCAGGTTAAGGGGTATGCGCAGCGGTTCGGGCTGCTCCTGCTCCATTTCCATCACCGGCAG
>JAIXVO010000560.1 GCA_027482985.1 Cyanobacteriota bacterium | reverse complement strand
CAACCGCTGCTCAAGAAGAACCACAATACGCTGCTGGTGCATTGTCCAGCGGACATTGGCACGATGTTTGCCGATTGGTTGAAAGTGCGGCAAGCCCTCTTGAACCTGGTGAGCAATGCCGCTAAATTTACGACCAATGGCACCATCACGGTCACGGTTGAACGCATCTCCTGGCAGCGAGAACCCCACGCCGCCCATCCTGGCTGTCATTTGGCACACTGCACAGCGATCGCCTTGAGCGTCACCGATACGGGGATTGGCATCAACCCGGAACAATTAGAACGGCTGTTTCAACCCTTTATGCAAGCCGACACCTCCACCACCCGACGCTACGGCGGAACGGGGTTGGGCTTGTCGATTACGCGGCGCATCTGTCAACTGATGGGCGGCGAGGTCACCGTTCAAAGCCAGGCAAACAGTGGCTCCACCTTCACCTTGCGGTTGCCGGAAGCTGTCCAGTCTACCTGCCCCGATTGCTTGATTCGCAGTGAGAGCTAGCCGCGATCGCCAAGGACTAAGCCTGATAATTCACAATCCGTGCAAAACTTGCAGGTTGCAGACTGGCTCCTCCCACCAGTGCCCCGTCAATTTCCGGTTGCGCCATAATTTCATCAATGTTGTCCGGCTTCACCGACCCACCATATTGAATCGGCACATCTGGATGACTCAACTGACTCCGGATCAGGCCAATCACCCGATTGGCTTCCTTCGAGTCGCAGGTATCCCCCGTCCCGATCGCCCAAATCGGCTCATAGGCAATCACCAGATTGGTCTGATCCACACCCACGAGGCCATCCCGCAATTGCACTGTAATCACGGCTTCCGTTTCGTTCAAATCCCGTTGCTGCTTGGTTTCACCCACACATAAAATCGGTGTCAAACCCGCACTCTGAGCCGCTTTCAGCCGCAAGTTGACCGTCTGATCCGTTTCGCCAAAATATTGCCGGCGCTCACTATGCCCTACGACCACAAAGCGCACCCCAATTTCCGTCAGCATGGGGGCAGCAATTTCGCCCGTGTATGCGCCGCTCGTCTCCCAGTGCACATTCTGGGCACCCAGTTGAATCGCACTCCCATGCAAAATTTTGGACATCAACGCCAAGTCTGTGAAGGGTACACACAACACCACTTCTCGCCCCGCTGGAGTCTCTTCCAGATGGGGTAAAAACCCTTCAATAAACTCGGCGGCTTCGGCCTGAGTTTTGTACATTTTCCAATTGCCAGCAAGAACCTTCTTTCGCACGGGTAACTCGATAGGAATGAACACTTATTGATCGCATCCTCCAGTCTACGCCTTTGTGGACGCAGGGGGAAGGGAGGCGGAGGGAGGGAGAGAGAAGGGGAGGGAGGGAGAGGGAGTCAGGAGTCAGGAGTCAAGAACAATGCCGCACCGCTCAATTTTGAGGTGGCTGAACCAGTCAACGACTGCCAAAACTGAAGAATTTAGGAGCCGACAGGAACTCAACCAAACTCCAAATTTGCCTTATTTACACCCCCTCCCATCGCTCCTGTCTTCTATCTCCTGGCTTCTGACTCCTGGCTTCTGACTCCTGACTCCTGACTCCTGGCTTCTGCCGCTTACAAATTCGTGGAAATCGCCTGCACGGGACAGGTCGGAATACACTGCTCACAGACAATGCAACGCGATCGCGTGAAAGTCAGCTTAAACGTTTGCGGATCGAGGGTCAGGGCTTCTGTGGGGCACACGCCCGTGCACAGACCGCAGTGGACACAGAGATCTTCATCGATCACAATTTCGCGGCTGGAGGAGGACACTCCAATCTCCTGCGATCGCATCCAATCGATCGCCGCTTCCAGTTGGTCAATATCCCCCGACAACTCCACCACCAGTTTTCCCACCTGGTTCGGAGCCACCTGCGCCCGAATAATATTTGCCGCCACGTTAAAATCCTTCGCCAGCCGATACGTGACTGGCATCTGAACCGAGCGCTTGGGGAAGGTGAGGGTGACACGTTTTTTCATGGGGAAGGAAGGGAGGAGTCAGGAGTCAGAAGAGAGGAGTGAGTGTGCGATGGAAAAACTGAGAAACCCTAATCGTGCAAAGGTTGTTTACCGCGACCTACTGCCTGCTTTCTATTCCATTTAGAGAAAGAAGAGAATAGCCCTTTCATCATTCCTGTTTCTACTACTGTATAAGGCATACCCCAAATTGCCTGGTCATTTGATCCAACTCCCCCCATCTTCTGCCTTCACATTTTCTAACTCCTACCTCCTGCCTTCTCCTGACTCCTGACTCCTGACTCCGTTCGGCTGATCCCTCACGTCAAAGCCTGACTCCTGCCCTCTAACTCCTGACTCCTGACTCCTGACTCTTGACTCCTGCCTCCTGCAACCCCTCCAGCGGCTCATTATGCAACACCATCGTCGTACTGGAATTCGCCTCGAAACCAATTTTTTCGTAGAAGGATTGCTGGTGAGTGGTCATTAGATAAACGCGCTCAACTTGGCTGAGGTGAGGGTGACTGAGGACGGTTTGCACCAGTTTGCGTCCCAGGCCAGCCCCTTGATAATCGGGGTGAATCACGACATCCCAAATCACGGCGCGATAAATGCCATCCGAGGTGGCGCGGGCAAACCCAATCAATTGTTCGGCATTCCAGACGGTAATCACCGGATTGCTATGGGCGATCGCGACTTGTAGATCCGCTAATTTGCGATCGCGGGCCCAGAACGCAGCGAGTTCAAACAAATCCTGCAGTTGCTGCCAATCGATCTGCGATCGCTGATCACAAAACTGAATCTGCCGACAATCCATTCGTCACCTCCATCAAACCCATGAACTAATCGTAAAGATCCAGCGTGACTGCCTCCTCTTCCAGAAGAACGACCCCTTTCGGGATCACAGTCCAACGCAGGATCCAGTTGCAACGTTAGAATACAGTACGGAACGTTTGTGTTTGATCACGCTGATTACTGTTTTCGATGAAGACAGGCATGATCTCGGCAAACTAGCGTCTCCTGGATTTTGACCGCGATCGCATGGCTGGTATGGCTCCTTTGTCTCACTCCCCCTCTGAATCTCGTCGGGCTAGCATGGCGCGTCGCTCCCAGGCCGAACGGCGGCGATCGCTGGTGGTGCTGGTGGCCGTGCTGCTGATTTGGAGTGTGTGTCTGGGCATGGGCATGGCGCGTGCGACCGATCCGGCCACCCCTGAACCAACGCCTTCGTCTGAGGCGATCGCCCAAGCCACACCCGTCAGTCGGCCTGAAGTGGATACAACCGGGGCGATCGGGACGGTCGATGCAGTGCCCCCCCGCTTTCAAACCGGACAAAAGCTGTATCTGGAAAATTGCGCCAGTTGCCACATTGGGATTCCGCCCGCCGTGATGCCCAGCCAAACCTGGCAACAACTGGTCCAAGACCCAGAGCACTATGGGGTCACAATTCAGCCGCTCGTCGCACCCAACATTCAAATTTTGTGGCAGTACTTGCGGGAATATTCTCGCCCCTTAGCCGAAGATGAATCCACTCCCTACCGGATTCAGCAATCGCGCATCTTTCGCATCCTGCATCCCCGCGTCAAATTCACTGAACCCATCACCCTCACCAGTTGCGTCTCCTGTCACCCCGGCGCTGGTGCCTACGATTTCCGCAGTCTGACCGCCGAATGGCAAAACGCGCCGTAGGGAAGGAGTCAGAAGTCAGGAGTCAGGAGATCGCTAGAGACGCTGCCGTTGGCCCGTCTCCCCCCAGAGATCCGTAGAGACGGTGCCGCTGGCACGTCTCCCCCAGGATAATTCGGTAGAGGCACCACCGTTGGCACGCCTTCCCAAGAACACTTGTGCTCCACAATAATCCTTCCTCGTCCTGATTCTCTGCCTCTTCCTAACCCCTGACAAAGACGTGCCAACGGCACCGTCTCTACGGTTCTTCTTTTTTCTCCCTCATGACTCCTGTCTCCTGACTCCTGTCTCCTATTTCCACGGCTTTCTTATCCCACTACTT
>JAIXVO010000407.1 GCA_027482985.1 Cyanobacteriota bacterium | reverse complement strand
GGTGCGACCAACCTCGTGACCGCGATCGCCGACGCGCCACTGGGAAAATAGGATGGGACGACCGGAGGTGATCAAAATTAAGCCTGCAATGACCAGTAATAGTGGGCTACATAGGATTAACAGAAGGGCAGAGGCGATTCGATCAAAACTGCATTTCAGTCGCCAGGAAACTTTGGCCTGTTTGCTGGGCAGGTGGGCGGCACCGGGAAGGCGGAGGAAGGCGGTTTTACCCGCTTGCTGGCAGGCTTCGGCCCAGCGGATGAGGGTGGTTTCGTCCAGGGTGGGATCGAGTTTGACGCGGGTGATGGGCGATCGCTGGAGACAGGCGATCAGGCGATCGGGGTGTTGGAGGGAAATGAGATGTTGATTGGGCTGCTTGATTGGTTTGACGATTAAGGTTTGTTGTCGCCAAATCAGTTCACAGTGTGGATGTTTATCCGGTGCGAAAGGAAGTTTTAGATTAAGGTTTGACTCGGTAGAAAGCGTACTCATACTTAAAATCCGTTACCCTGGTAGACGATTTTTCCCTGAACTATTGTGACTACCCAGATCTGCGACTTCTTTAAGAAGACGCAGATCTTTAACTTTGGCTGTTGGGGATGGCTGGGGGGTGAATGGGTTGATGTTCTAATGGGTAGGCACTGTTGGCATCGCTGGTGCCGTTAGCAATGACACCAATGACGTTGAGTTTGTTGAGTGTGGTGGTAGCTTGATGCAATTCGGTGCGGGTGACTTGACCGATCCGCCCGACTAATAACACGCCACCACAAAAAGAGGCGGTCAAAATGGTGTCTACGATGCCTAACACCGGGGGGGCATCGAGTAAGACGAGGTCATACTGCGACTCCCAGGCGGTCATGAGTTCGCCCATCCGACGCGAACTTAAAAGCTTGGCGGGATCGAAGGGCGGGGGGCCAGCGGTGAGAATGTCGAGGTTGGGGGAAATGGTAAAGGTGGGCAGGTCGCTGTCATCGGCGATCGCGATGTCACGGGCGAGTAGGGTGGCGAGTCCTTGCTCGTTGGGTAAACGCAATTGCTGATGCAGGCTGGGGCGGCGGAGGTCGGCATCAATTAGCAAGACGCGCTGGTGTAAGCGTCCGGCACTCATGGCTAAAGCTAATGCCAGCGTGGTTTTGCCTTCTCCAGCGAGGGCGGAGGTGATGACGAGCGATCGCAGCGGAAAGTCGGGATGCAAGAGTTGCAGGTTTTTGTAAATTAAGTCCATGGCCTCTCGGAAGGGTTGCCACTGAATCACCTGGGCGGCAGGTGAGAGGGCGGGTCGCGCTTGGCCGGGGGGCGGCAGGGGGACGGCAGGAGTCATGCCGAGCAGGGGCACCGCGACTTGTTTTTTGAGGTCATCCGAGGTGTGGACAGCATCGTCGATCGCTTCGCGCAGGAAGGCGGCGAAACAACCCAGCAACAGCCCACCAAACACCCCCAGCAGAAGGTTTTTCGGCCAACTGGGACTGACTAATGCACCCAATTTGGGTTCTTCGACGACTTGCCAATCAAATCCACCCCGAGCAATTTCCAGGGCTAATTCTTGACGCGCTTTGAGCAATTGTTGCAGGGTATCGCGATCGATCTGGACTTTCGGTTGCAACCGTCCGTATTCAGCCAGGAGGCGGGGAAACTGTTGCTGTTCAGCTTTGAGCGATCGCTCGGAACGGCTGAGGCTTTGCTGGCGTGCTTGCAAGGACTGGAGATTCACCCGGGCTTCGATCAGTTGGGTGGTGAGGGCTTGATCGGTGGTGCCCAGTTGCCCGGTCTGCTGGAGGCGATCGCGGGGTGTGGCAGTTTTGCCGACAACTCGTTCGGCTTCCTGTCGCAGCAATGCCCGTTGATCGGTCAGGCGTTGCTGTAACTTTTGCACAATCGGGGCGGCATCGGTATAGCGGGTGCGAGTTTGCGTCAAAATCAATTCAGTTTTTTGAATCTCATTTAGCAAGTTCTGATAGCGTTCGGATTGGCTCAGACGATTGGCGGTGCGGGCATCGGGTGTAGAACGGGCGAGTTGTTGCTGGAGTTCGGCATAGCGGGCGGTGGCCTCCTGCAATTGGGCGGCATTTTTGCGGCGATCGTCTCGCACCTGACTGAGCGCATCGACTAGGGCTTTGGCCTGCAATTCGGGATCGATTAAATTCTGCGCTTTCCGAAATTGTTCCAGGTTGGCTTCGGATTGGGTGACTTTTTGCTGCACCTGGGGTAGTTGTTCGTTGACGAAGGACAACCCTCTGGCTAACCGTTGCCGCTGTTGCTCTCGGTTGTAGGTCTGGTAAACAGTCTGGATCGCCTGTAAAACGCGTTGGGTCTTGATCGGGTCATCATCTCGATAAACCGCCTGAAAGACTTTGGTTTTGATCTTGGCATCTTCTACCTGCACCAGAAACAGATTTTTTTGTAAGTCGGCCACCTTTAAATCGGGATACTGGGGTTGAAGCAGACCTACAGCCCGTTCTAATAACTGCGAACTGCGCATCAAGGTGAGTTGGGTGGAGTAATCGACTTCCACGTTGGAGTCGGCAAAGGAGGGTTCCTGTTCGTTCAGGTTGCGCTTTCCCTGGTAGTTGGGTTCGACCAGGAGTTGCAAATAACTTTGGTAAGTGGGGGGCAATAGCAGGGTGGCGATCGCGGCGAGGGACAACACCCCGGCAAAGGTGCCCAGCAGCCAAAATCGCCGCCGCACTAAAACAGAGAGGAGTTGCCCGTAACTGGGTTCAGTTTCCGGTGTTTGAAGTTGGTCGATAGCACCCATGCAGTCACCCTTGATTTAAAACGTTGCACAATGAATATTGATTGGAATTGGCGTTGAATTAGCCACAGGCAGTCTGAATCACCTGATCAATCTTGTGAAAAAAAGCGGCTTCAGAAAATTCATTTACAGCGCGATCGCGAATCGTCTGATAATCCCAGCGCGTTCGATTAGCGGCCAACAGCGCATGGTGAATGGCCTCTGGGGTTTGACGATGGAAAAAGACGGCGGTTTCGCCAGGAACTTGCGTGTCTAAAATGCCACCGACTCCGTATCCCACGACGGGCGTACCGCTGGCATTGGCTTCCAGGGGCACCAGACCATAATCTTCCAGGGCAGCAACAACGACAGCTCGCGTTTTCGACATCAAATAGGTGCGTTCGGCATCACTGACGTAACCCAGGAATTCAATGTTGTCCAACGCTTTGGCTTGCAGGCGATCGCGTTCTGGCCCATCGCCCATAATTAACAATCGCCACCCCAACCAATTAAAGGCTTCCACAATCAAATCGACGCGCTTGTAGCCCATTAAGCGGGCAGAGGCGAGGTAGAAGTCATCTTTTTGCGCCGAGAAACAAAACTTACTGCTATCAATCGGGTAGTTGATGACGATCGCCGGTTTTTGGTAAATGGTCTCAATGCGCTGTGCCACGACGCTGGAATTGGCAATGTAAAGGTCGGGTTCCTGCGCGTAGGTGACATCTAACCGCCGCATGGAGCGGAAAATTGGTTCCAGCAAGGGATAAAATTTGCGGTAAGTGGGATATTCCTTCAGGTAATTGGCGGTGTCCCACAAAAAGCGGGTGACGTTATGGCAAAAGCAGATATGGACGGCATCTGAGCGCTTTCTAACGGCTTTGGCAAAGCTGGTGCTACTGCTGATGATCAGGTCGTAGGCGTGCAAATCCAGGGCGCGGAAGGCGGTGTAGTAAAACGGTGCCATTAACCGAAAGTGTTTGCGGACACCCGGAATCCGCTGCAAATAGGTTGTTTGCACGGGGCGATCGCCCAGGTCAATGGTGTTGCTGGGGTCATACAGCGAGGTGTAGATATCGGCAGCGGGATATCGTTGACACAGCAATTCAAAGACGCGCTCTGCTCCGCCTTGTTGCGTTAAATAATCGTGGACAAGTGCAATTTTCATGATGCTCTCTGGCGACTTCAGGGCAATTCATGAACTGACATCAGCGATGTACTCAGGGAATTGAAACTTGAGCGATCGGGCTGATGTTGTCCTGAATCAAGATGCAGGATGATCAACTGAATCTGAATTGGAAGCAAAATTTGGCAACCGGAGCCGGATTTGGGTTGATTCTGACTCTACTGAGCAGAAAGCCGGAACTAAATAAAACTCTGGGAAATTAGGCTGCGTCAGCTTTCTGTAGGACGCTGCCAGCTTTTAGGAGAATCAAGAAACACAGACTTAAAACAACTGATGGCTAACACACAAAGTTAATCAAAACTGGGACTGGAGAGAAGAAATAATTTTTCTTTCGTTACCTAATACCAATCAATCCCACGATCTCTCAGTTAGCAGCGCGTTGAACTCGAAAAGTTACAAAATTTCAGTCAGTTGGCATTGAGAATCTAACAAGTTGCTCAAAAAAACTGTAAACTTCAATACCTCCGGTGTTTTGGGGATGTGCATTAGCCAACAAAATCAACAAGCGTTGGGGAACCGATGCAAGCGACACAGGAACAAACAGTTCCTCAAAAAAATACTAGCTAATGATGGGAGCATCATCCCTCTAAAGACGTAGAGGTGAAACACACATCAACATTGATATGGGATGAACTAGAAATTGTCAAGTGGGGCAAATCACAAATGTCAGCTTCAGCCACACGTTAGAATCGCCCGCTCCAGTACATGGAGAGATTGAAGTCAGAGGGGAGCGATCGCGTTTCTTCGTCCATCGCCCGCACCAGTTTGTTATAAATTTCCTCGGCTTGTTGGGGCGAGTTGCCGATGCTGGTCAGGCCCAATTTGCCAAATTCCGAGAGACAACCCATCAGGTGAAAGACTGTCCCTGTTTCGGTGCCCGTATCGAAGTGCAATTGGTGCGAGGCAATAATATCCATCAAGTCATTCGGGAGTAATCCGCGATAGTGTTCTTTTTGCAGATTATCAGTCGCCATGTAATATTTGGCACGTCCTTGCTGACTGTAGAACAATCCACTACTGAGGTCATAGCGCCCATTCGTGAGAAATTTGAGGGTCATAAAAGGATGGGTAGTACCGCCTTTGCGGAGGTTGATCTCGATCGCGTAAATCTCCCATTCCGGTTGATCGGGACGATTCGGTTGATGCACTGCGACAAAATCAACCCCGAACCGTTCGATCGCGCCTTTGTCAGCTAAATTGCGCCCAATTCGCATCCCCAATTCTTGCAGGCGCAAGCGGTAGGCTTCATCAGCCGGAAAGCGACAACCTAAGTAAATTTGCCCGTTGGGACCGCCTAAAATCTGATCATGGGTAGAAATGATTTCAACTTCACCCAAAGGTGTGATGCGTCCCTGCACGCTGGGCGATCGCTTGTCACCTTCAATAAACAGTTCCACAATGGCACCCAATTCGGGAATCCGACTACCAAAGTTGTGCCAGGTTTCTCCCCGCGCTTCAAACCGCATACAAGCGAACTGTTCCTTCAAGGCATCGACACGTGCTGCATGGGAGGCCTGACCGGGGGCGACTTCGTGAATGGTGCGGACATCCAGCAAGGCGTTACCTTCACCTGAAAAGCCTTCGTTGAGTTTGACGACCATCCGTTTCAGGTGAGGATTGCGTTCCCAGAGGGCGGCCGCAGCATCCGCGAGGGCATCAATCGACCACACGGAATCACTGCCATCCGGATGGGGCACACCCGCTTCGGCAAACACGCGCCGACTGCCACCTTTGGTGCCCCATTGCAGCAGGGCGGGGTCGAGCGCAAATAAGGGAATGCCCGTTTTCACCGAAAGTTCGCGTTCGGCAGCGGTGGAGTTATAGCAGATCATGAAACAGTGATCTGGTCGGACTGCCTGCCGAATCCGTTCGATCAAGCGGGGGCGATCGAGAATTTTTTGACTCAGGGGGCTGAGGGAGGAATCGTAGGTGGAAAGCAACAGCAGGCGATCGCGCGCATGGGAGAAGGGAATTCCCGGCAGCAGTTGCAGATAGTAATCGATGACGCTGGGGTGGAGCGGTTGCGAGGTAATGTACACCATGCGGGTACGCGGATTTCGCAACCGAATCAACGAAAACAGGAGACGTTCTTCGTAATGATGAAACCCCGCAATTTTTTGCAGTTCTCGCTGATCCAGGCTGAGGGAGGGCACCACCACAATGTCCGCATCACTGGGGTCAAAATTATCGGCGGACTCAACCGATCGCCAAAAATTTTGCAGTTGATGCTGGAGCTGATGGAAAGAACCGGTCAAATCAACCGAGGAAGTCGGAGTCTGCATAGTGTCACATCGATTGTGAAGAGTACTCTACCTACTTCCTACTCTGCCTTGAAGGGGATCGCAGGAGCAAGGAAAAGACAACCGATGTAACAAACCCAACCGCCTTTCAAGATTGCTTGCGGCGGCGAGTGGTGGTGGCTTTCGCCGCCGCAGGTTTGGCACTGGAAGCTCGGCGACCACGGGTGGGTTGGGCTTCGGCGGGGGCTTCTGTTGGCAACTTCAGATCAATCACTTCACCCGTTGCTTCCGCGTCATCTTTCTTGCTTTTGCGTGGCTTCCCTTTGGTGATGGAACGTTTGCCCGAAGGAACATAGTTCTTTAAGGTGAAGGCACTGATTTGAATGCCCTGATTGCCCAACATTTGAGCCAATTCTTCATAGCTGTACCCTTTAGCAAGCGCTGCTTTAAGCGAATCTTGCATCTGCCCAACGGCTTCCCGTAAAGAGAGATCCTCTTTCGGTTTATCAGGCAATTCTTCTAGAAATGAGGCCGCTTGCTCAACTGCTTCTGGACTTACTGTGGTCGCTCTAGTGCGTTTACGAGGTGCTAATGACATGAGATTCCCAAAAATCTGAATTCTACTAATAAATTCTATGGCCTAGACTTCAATTCAAACATTAATTTGAGGTTTTGTTGCACTCCAATGATCAAATTAGTCCCGCCGCTGCCAAATTTCACCATCCCTCCTGGGCGGATGCTTTTGTCTTATATCGAGAAATCTAATCTTTAAGATAGACTCAATTGAGAAGAGAAATTCTCGTTTAAGACAACTACGCGATCGCGAATCCAGACCCAGTTTGCACGAGTATGGTAAGACGATATGGGGCAACCCTGGTGATGGATGAGCAGTCCTCCTAAGGGGGATAAATGGCGGCAGTGAATGGCGATCGAGAAAGTAAATTCCTTCTCAATTAAGGATGATCATCCTCAAAAAAAGCGATTTGAAATCATCCTTAAGGATGATTTATGGAGAATTTTATTAATGCCACGAATTATGAGTCGGAGGCTGTACTAACCCTTTAGGGTTACTCCCAATTATGCTTGCTAGCACTCGGTTTGAGACTCAAGCTAGGTCTACCATAATCCTTGATTTGTAGTTTAAATTTCACGATGATAACAAGGGTTTGTACACTATCGATTAAAATCAGACGAAGGCTTGATTATCCCTCCAAACTCAATGATTCTGGGTAAAATTGCAGGGCTAAGTTAAAATACTTGAAGAAATTGTAAGTGAGAGAAACCAAGCTCAGGTTCTAACATAAATTTAATACACCCAAATGAATTGGCAAGTTGTTATTCACTGGTTTAAGCAACGTCCCTGGACTGTTCTACCGATATTGGCGGCGATTCCCTTAATAGGGATTCCTGTAATCCATCAAATGGTGCCAGCGGTAACGGCACCGGAGGCGGCACCAACATCAGTGCCGAAAGCGGCAACGGTGAAACTTCCCGCGATCGCGGTAACTCCCCAAGCAATATCCAGTGAGACACCCGTCGAAGTTGCTAAGGTGGTGGTGCCCAGTCCCTCACCAACGCCCAAACCAGTGGCTCCACCCCGTCCAGCGGCGATACCCGCAGTGCAACCAGCGATCAATCTGTCAGTGGATGCGGCGATTCAAATGCGGGTCTTACTGCATAAAGCGGCAGACTCTTTGGCCGTCAGCACTTCTGCCGGGGGCGGCGTGTTTGATGTGCAGTCGAATAAGTTGCTGTACGAAATCCCACCGAAGTCAAACTTTCAAATGCAAACGGATGGGAAACAGATTTATTTAGGGTCGGCAACGTTACCGCCATTAATCTGGATTGATCCAGCCGCCACTGGGCTGACCTACATTGGCGATCGCGGGTATCGCGGTAAGTTGTTGGTGGCGACCAGTGGGCAAGGCTTGTGGGTGGTGAATTATATCAACCTGCAACAATATCTCTACAGTGTGGTAGGGGCGGAGGTTTCCCCCAGTTGGCCGATGGAGGCGCTCAAGGCGCAAGCGGTGGCAGCTCGTTCCTATGCGCTGACGTATCATCTCAAACCCGTGAAGCGAGATCTCTATGATTTAGGGTCAGATGAGTATTTTCAAGTGTACAAAGGGGTGGCCAGTGAAGCGACGACGACTCGCCAGGCAGTGAACAGCACCAGCGGGGAGTTTGTCAGTTACCGAGGTGGGGTGGTGGAATCGCTGTATGCGGCAACAGATGATATTGTCATGGATGCGTTTCAAGGTCATGGCATGAGTCAGATTGGGGCGTTGGGATTGGCCGAACAGGGTCACAATTATCGCCATATTCTGAGCACTTACTATGCTGGAACGGGGATTGCACGAATCCAGATGGACATTGAGTAAGCTCAATTTCTATCTTTAGATAGATGAATTCTTGAAACTTAGTCTATTTCCTGCGTTTAAGTTTGAAAGTTTTTTCTGAGTTTTGACACAGATTTTGACCTTCTTCAGTCTTGTGAAGGGTGTGGTTTCCAGACTGCGCTTCTACCGTAAAGGGGTAGAGACAGCAGTACGAATTATGACTTCAACCCTTTCGATCAATGCTCTGATGGCAAGTGTGGCAGGTGGATTAAGCCTCTTAATCGTCGCGACTCCCGGATCGGCTCAAGTTCAACCCGTGCCTGGTACGGTGACGGTTCCTAGTGTCATTGTGAATCCGCCCACCACGATCGCGCCGCCGCCAACTGTGCCCGTGCCCACCACCACCCCTCCTGGCACGGGCTTGGGGACAACGGTCACACCGGGAACAAGTGGCGTGGGCACGGGCACCGGATCGGGAACGGGATTTGGGACGGGATCGAGTTTTGGGAATCCGGGGCCTGGTACCACGGGCAGACCCAACTTTGGAACTGGAGGCAGCTTTGGGGGAACCGTAACGCCTGGAATTAATCCAGGTGGCACAACGCCCATTGGCACGCCGACGATTACCTTGCCTGCGCCCTCGATTAATCCGTCGAGTGCGATCGTGGAGCCTCAATCTCGCTAATGCGCAAGTGACTGATTCAAGCTAATTCTATAAAATCGTGAATCCGCTGTGGCGACTTGTTGAGGCAGGTGTGGCAGCGGATTTTTTGTAACCCTGCTTGCCCTTGCAAATAGCTGTTTTGAAACAGCATTAACTAGCGATCGCGACTCATGAAGTTGGGCAAATGGCGATTATGCGCAGCGCTATGTGTCAGTGCCTTCCGCTTAACTGAAGTGAGTGATGACCATTCCCTCCTAAAACCTGCTTCTTATATGACCGTTTGTGATTCAATTAGAGTATTAATTGAGATTCTGATTCTTTTTATAGGACTTAAAAGAAGACTCAAACAAGATTGCGGGACAAAGTTGTCTTTTAATTGGTGAGTCGTGTTCACCCTAATTAATCTCACGAGACTCATGAAATCTTCTTGCGAGACTTATTGTAAGTCTCTCCTAAGACTTTAAGACCAAAAGAGTCTCTTTTTGAATGCTAAGACTCCTAGTGAGACTTCTTTGAAGACTTATTTAAGACTGTTAAGACTATCTAGTCTCAAAACTAAATTTGAGTCTTTCCTCTAGACCTATTTCAAAACTCACATGAGACTTGTGAGAATTTTGGCGACTGAACTGGCGATCGCGATTTGCGCCTGTCACAGTTGATGAAAGCGGGGGAATGTTGTGCTATTTCGAGACGCTGGTGGTACGTTACGCTTTCGCTAACGGCACCCTGCGGTGAAGCGGATTCTCTCACCAGGTCAAGTCAAATTCCAGTCTTAATTTTGAATCTGAGTCTTATTAAAAGACTTAAATAAAGTCTTAAATAAGATTAATGAGAGCAGAATTGCGATCGCAATTTTCCTGCGAATGATGGGGTGAAGGGATGGATGGGTTCGGGTATAGTAGTTGGTGATAACGATAATTATCACCAACTCATTGATGCTAGCAGCCCCTCTACCCCCCTCAAACTCCATCCTGGCGGATGATACCAGCCTTGAGCAAGTGATCGAACTGTGGCTCAAGGGCAAGTCGCCCCATAGTCAGCGGGCCTATCGGCGAGATATTGAATATTTTTTGTCCTATTTAAAAGACAAACCGCTGGGTCAAATTACCCTCAACGATGTCTATGCTTACCAGACGGCAATGGAAGGCTTAGGTTGGGCCGAGTCCACTTTGAATCGGCGGATGGCGACCGTTAAAAGTTTGCTTACCTTTGGCAATTCCACCGGCTTACTGCGAGTTAACGTCGGCAAAGCCGTGAGACTCAAAGAGATGCCCAAAACTTTTTCTCAACGCACCCTCACCGAAAGCCAAACGCTGATGTTGATTGCGATGACCCCCAAGTTGCGCGATCGCGTCATGCTGCGGTTCATGTATGCGATCGGCTGTCGGGTCAGCGAACTCTGCGCCCTCAAGTGGCAAGACATCACCGCGAATGCCGACGGGACGGCCACCGTTCACATCTTCGGCAAAGGTCGCAAAAATCGCTGGGTCAAATTCTCTGCCGACACCTGGAAAGAGCTGCAAAATTTTCGCGGTGCCGCCGCACCTGACGATCATCTTTTCCCTTCCCGGCAGGGGGGCGGGTTAAAACCCAATCAAGTCCGCAACATCGTCAAAGCTGCCGGACTCCGGATCGATGTCTCCGGCACCTCCCCCCACTGGTTGCGCCACAGCCACGCGGGTCACAGCGTTCAGCGGAAAGTGCCCCTCACCCTACTACAAGAAACCCTCGGTCACGAATCCCTCAATACCACTCGCAACTACATCGCCGCCAACCCCACCGACAGCAGCGCCATGCATTTGCCCGTATAGACCTCGGCGGTTTTTGCACCCTCCGAGGTCTGCGGCACAACTTAAAATAGAAACACCCTTGACCTGAGCATTCCAATCATGACCCCAACCGAATTGGCCGCTCTCGGCTTCTCGCTGCCCCCCACTCAGGCTGATCTACCCTACAGCGATGGCGACAAAATGGAGAGCGAACGGCATAAACTCCAAATGGAATTGCTGATCGATGGGCTGCGACCCTGGCTGGATCAGCGCGAAGATGGCTATGTCGGGGGTGATATGTTTGTTTACTACAGCCTGGCGCAGGTCAAAAATCAAGACTTTAAAGGCCCGGATGTGTTTGTGGCGTTGAACGTGCCGAAAGGCGAGCGCAAAAGTTGGGTGTGTTGGGAAGAAGCCAAAACTCCCGATTTGATTATTGAGTTGTTATCTAACAGCACCGCCACCAAAGATAAGCAGGAAAAAAAACTGATTTATCAGAATCAGATGCATGTCCCCGAATATTTCTGGTATGACCCGTTTCAGGTAGACGATTGGGCCGGATTTCGGTTGATCGGTGGTACTTACCAAGCGATCGCCCGTGAGGACGATCGCTTAACCAGTGAAGTCTTAGGTTTAGGCCTACTACGGTGGCAGGGCACCTTCAAATCCGTCGAAACCACCTGGCTGCGCTGGGCCTATCCCGATGGCAGTCTACTGTTGACGGCAGAAGAGCAGGCTCAACAACAGGCCGCCCAGGAACAACAACAAACCGAGCGAGAACGGCAACGCGCTGACCAAGCTCAACAACGGGCTGACCAAGAACGGCAACGTGCCGAGCAAGAACGGCAAAGGGCCGATCGCGCCGAAAATCAGGTGCAGCAGATTGCCCGAAACTTACGCCAAACCGGACTCCCGATCTCCCAGATTGCCCAGATCACCGGACTCGCGATCGCTGAGATTGAAACTTTGGAGCCATGAACTGGAGCTTAAACCTCGGAGGTTTTGCAAACCTCCGAGGTTTAACTCACCCCATCGCTTTCACAAAGGAAATGAAACTGTACCGATGCTGGAAGCCTACCGATTGGTACAACTTCAGCGCTCCTGAAGGGTTTTGAGCATCAACCCCCAGCACAGCAGTCTCCATGCCCTGCGATCGTAAGGCGTGCAGACCCGTCAGCAACATAGCGCGACCTAGCCCCAAGCGACGAAACCCGCGCCGAGTGCCCAGGTCACCAATCCAACCCTCCAACCGTCCCATGAGTTGATTCTCAGGGTGATTGATCAGGTTGTAGCAGAATGCCGCCAGCGTCCCATCCGGCGAGATCGCCACCAGATCCAGTTCCGGTTGGTAGCAGGAATCCTGGAGCCAGTGCAAGCGATCGCTTACCGTTAAGGGAATAAAGTTCCAGTGGTCAATAAAACTCTGGTTAAACAATTCCACCCAGGCAGTAACTTCCGTTTCTCCCTGCAAAGGTCGCACCGTAAAACCCGCCGGAAATTCGGGGGCAGGGATGTCGGTTAGGAGCGATCGCGCCATCCGATAAAACTCGCGATCGGGGGTCATCTGGTGCGCTTGCAGTAACGCCAACCGTTCCACCTGATCACTCCGAGTGCCACACCGCAGCCGCCCCGGCACCCCCCGCACCATCGCTTCTCCCTGCAACCGAGTTTCCACCCAGGCAAAAATGTCAGCTTCCAGCCCGATCCCGCGATGCTGTGGCAAAATGCTAAACCACAAATGGGCATCCACCGTTTTGTCCCGCTCTGGCACCCAGCATTGCGCGATCGCACCCAGTTCTCCCTGGGCATCTACCCACAGCCGCAAGTCACGCTCAAGGTCAAAGTCGGGGCTATTAAACTCATGTTCCACTTCTGCCGCAGAAGTAAAGTCTTCCAAGTTGTCCGCCGTTTTACAGCAATTAATCAGAGCCGCGATCGCGGCGTAATTGATCGCCTCAGTCGTTGGGCGAACTTGAAGAGATGACGTGAGTACCGTCATGGGGGCACCTCTGGTGATAAACGTAACACAATGACAGACTACAACTTGTATTACACCCATTCCGCACCCCGCCCAACCCTAACCCCCCAATCAGGTACGGTAAATACCCCTTCATCAGAAAGCGCGATCGCACTCAGTATATAAAGAGGTGTGTTTTGCCGAGCGGCATGGATGGCACTGAGTTTTTCAGCGCACCGCGTCGCCTCACGACTCTTCAGCGTGACAGGTTAATCGCCACCCCTGGTATTTTGATTGCCAAATTTTTGTAGTTATTGGAGCCGAAGCACTCATGGCAAAAGTTGTCGGAATTGACCTTGGTACAACAAACTCCTGTGTCGCTGTGATGGAAGGGGGCAAACCAACTGTCATTGCGAACGCTGAAGGATTCCGCACCACACCCTCGGTGGTGGCATTCGCGAAAAATGGCGATCGCCTGGTGGGACAAATTGCCAAGCGCCAAGCCGTCATGAACCCCGAAAACACTTTTTACTCTGTGAAGCGGTTTATCGGTCGGCGGTACGAAGAAGTCGCCAACGAAATGACCGAAGTGTCCTACAAAGTTCTGAACATCAGCGGCAACGTCAAATTGGATTGCGCTGCCAAAGGCGAACAATTTGCCCCCGAACAAATTTCTGCCGAAGTGCTGCGGAAACTTAAAGAAGATGCCAGCAAATATCTCGGTGAAGATGTCACTCAGGCCGTCATCACCGTCCCCGCTTACTTCAACGACTCCCAACGGCAAGCCACCAAAGACGCAGGCAAAATTGCTGGCTTGGAAGTGCTGCGGATCATCAACGAACCCACCGCTGCGTCCCTTGCCTACGGCTTGGACAAAAAGAGCAACGAAACCATTCTCGTCTTTGACTTAGGCGGCGGTACCTTCGATGTCTCCATCCTGGAAGTCGGCGACGGCGTGTTTGAAGTACTCGCGACCTCCGGCGACACCCACCTCGGTGGTGACGACTTCGACAAAAAAATCGTTGATTACCTGGCCGAAGAATTCCGCAAAGTCGAAGGCATCGAACTGCGGAAAGATCGGCAAGCCCTGCAACGCCTCACCGAAGCCGCCGAAAAAGCCAAAATCGAACTTTCGAGCGTCACC
>JAIXVO010000608.1 GCA_027482985.1 Cyanobacteriota bacterium | reverse complement strand
GCCAGATGGTATTCACCGCACCCACCGCCTGAGCCAGCGGCGACACATCCGCCAGCAAGCGCTTGACCATTTGCTTATGGGGAATGGTGACATTCAAGCCCCGCACCCCGATCGCGGCGAATCCCGACAACGCCTCGGCTAATTGCTCCGGCGACACCCGAAACGGCAGGTACACATAATCGACCCCCAACTGCGCGATCGCGGCATTGTGCATGATGGGCGAGAGGGAATGCTCAATCGGATCACCCATCACTCCTAAAAGTTGAGTCGTCCCGGTAATCACAGATCCCCCACGGGTTCGGGGGCTGGGGGTTCGGGGGTGGGAGGTTGAGGGTTAGGGGTTAAGGCAAGTTCTGGGGTTGGGGTCTCACTGGGGGGAGGTGAGGGTTCGATCGCGATCGCATCGCCGCTTTCGGTCAGTTGAATCTCTGGAATCGCAATCTCTTCGGGATGCGGTTGATCGGGTTCCAGGGATTTGTGAATTCGACGAATGGGCAAGTTGGCGATCAGGGCGGTCGTCCGCTGATTACTTTCCAACGAAAATTCCATCGCCTGGGTGTCTAACTCCACATAGCGCGACACCACCTCCAAAATTTCCTTCCGCATCGCTTCGATCGTTTGCGGCGGCAAATCACTGCGATCGTGCGCCAGAACTAACCGCAACCGATTTTTGACCTGCTGACGGCTATTGTCTGGACGAGCAAAAAAGCGTTCAAGGAGTTCAAGCAGCATGGAGCAGTGGGGGAGGAAGGGGAAGGGAGGGAATTTCGTAGAGACGGTGCCGTTGGCACGTCTCCCGGCGGTGGGAGCGATCGCAGATCGCCACCGAGGTCAGCATCAAGAGGATGGCTTTTTGCCGATGGGGGCGGTAAAGAGTTTGCCGAGGCGGGTAAAGAAGCCTTCTGACTTGGGGGTGAAATCGAGAAAATCGACGGTTTCGCCTTCTAAGCGGCGGGCGATGTTGTCGAAGGCGGTTCCAGCCAGAGAAGGGGTTTCGGCTAACACGAGGGGTTCACCTTTGTTGGTAGACACGATGACCCGCTCATCATCGGGCACAACGCCAATCAGGGGGACGGCCAAAATTTCTTGCACATCGGCCACACTCATCATGTCATTGGACTGCACCATATTGGGTCGCAACCGGTTGACAATTAGCCGCACCTGCTTGATGTTGTTCGCTTCCAGGAGGCCAATCACGCGATCGGCATCGCGGACGGCAGCAATTTCGGGCGTGGTCACGATCAGCGCTTCTTTGGCGGCCACGATCGCGTTCTGAAAGCCCATCTCAATCCCGGCAGGACAATCCACCAACACGTAATTAAAGGCTTTGGTCAGAGCGTTTACCAGTTGCTTCATCTGGTCGGGCTTGACGGCATCTTTCGTGCGATTTTGAGCCGCAGGGAGCAGCATCAAGTTGGGAAACCGCTTGTCTTTCACCAGTGCTTGCTCCAGCCGACATTGCCCCGCCAAAACATCGACAGCAGTATACACAACCCGATTTTCCAGCCCCAGCAACAGGTCGAGATTCCTTAACCCAAAGTCGGCATCAATCACGATGACTTTGCGCCCTCGTTTTGCCAGAGCCATTCCTAAATTAGCAGTGGTCGTGGTTTTGCCCACGCCCCCTTTGCCAGAGGTCACAACAATAACGCGATTCATGTAATAAAAGGGGTCACTAAACGACGACTCAAGATCCAGTAGCGGCAGTTCCCGTGAGATATCTAACAATATCAAAACTGCCTTCCTTATACTCCAAAAGCGGGGAGATGATGGAAGAATGTCGGACGAACCGAGTTTAAACCATTGATAATAAGGCATGAGCATATCAGTTGAGGTTTATGGAAGCGTTTGATCCCATGGCTCCGGATTGGGCCGAAACTGCGATTCATCCCATCGAGTTCAGTTGCCCTCAATGTCGTTCCAGTAGCAAAGCGGCCACCAAAGTCTGGATTAATCGGCGATCGCCCGTGTTTACCGAAGATCGCCGCCGTAAGTGGCAAGAATTTTACCTGTGTCAATGTGGCTGTGCCTGGTGGTCTTGGAGTAGCGATCGCCCCCCCTCCGAACTCGCCCAACAAGACCGCGAACTCCCGCCGCCACCGCCGTTCTTTAACCCGTTTGAGGATTGATCAAATGATTCCATCAATCATGGTGATTACGGGAAGTCCATGTCATGACACGAGGGAGTTCTCCATTTGAGAACTCCTTTTGAGCTTCAGAATAGCTTGTCCCTGGCTTTTATGTGTTGAATGTCACCATTCCTGCTACGCCGTCCGCAATGACGAATCGTTATTTATATATGTTCAAACTAATTACAGTATGCGCTTGCTTCGCAAGAAGAACCTCCAGGTCGATGCCTGTAAGTACCCTGACGTAGCAACTCAAGTTGAGATCGGTGTCGCGTTGTGAAATCCGCCCATTGGCAAAATCTTGTCGAAGTTCAGCAAGTTTATCCATCGGCTGAAGCCGTGGGGAATTTTACAGTCTTTAATATCAAGGGTAATTCCTATCGTTTGATCGTCGATCTGAACTACAAAGAGCAAAAGGTTTACTACAAGCACTTTTTAACGCACGCCGATTATGATAAGGGCGACTGGAAAAATGACCCTTACTTTTGACGCAAATACCTATGGAGACCTATTGTCCAGATTTCAGCCACGAGTGATTCAGAATGAGGCTGAATACCGGGCGGCTCTTAAGGTTGCCGAGGCGCTGATTGCAAACAGAAATCTTGGTCCAGAGGAATCTGCAATCCTAGATTTATTTGCAGCTCTGATTGAACAATATGAGGAGCAGGATGCCTCAATTGCAGAGATCAGCCCTCATGAGACTTTGCAGCATTTGATGGAGGCACGAGGGTTACGGCAAGTTGACTTAGTAGGTATTTTAGGGTCTAAAGGCGTTGTTTCCGAAGTGGTTCATGGTAAGCGGCGAACTAGCATTGCCCAGGCTAAGGCGTTAGGTGAGTTTTTCCATGTGTCGCCAGCCTTGTTTTTCTAAACCCGCTTTATGAAGTTTTTATGGGGTAGCCCAAGTTTTCTCGTATAAATCGAGACAAGTACCCAGGCTAATGCTAAAACCTTATAGACAGGGTAGAAGTTGACTGATAATTGTCCTGATTGACACAGCAGAATGATGAAAAATGATCAGTTAGCAGTCAATTAGCAGGATGTTAGAAGATTTCCCAAGTAGGGAAAAATAAAGTTGTAATGAAGGCACTCTCAAGGAATCTCGACATGAGCCGTGTTCCTGGCACCAACATCCGTTCCGCCATCTCGATGGGACAAATTATGCGACAAGTCATCGCTGCTGGCAAAATTACCCGCGCCGATGAATTAGTATTTTTACGGGCATTAACCGCCGATATTGACCTCACGCGGGAAGACATGACCATGCTGAATGATTTGATGAAACGCATGGATATGGGTTTGATCAAAATTGTGGACGATTGAGCGAGATGCGCGATCGCATCCCGGTTGAAGGCAATTTTTTTGTAAAAAAAATATCTATGTACGCAGGTTTAGCAACCAGCTTATCCACTGACGCTAAGGACTGTGACAAAACCTGCCTCTACGCAAGGTCATACTCTTGCTGAAAAGATTACCTGAAGTTCTTTCTCTATTCTCTCCCCCGCAGGTCAGAGGGTTCTGCCCATTCCAATTCGTCTGCTGGGTAATCTAAGATTTCTTCTTCAATCACTTCTCCGGCTTTGGCAATGAACCGGGTAGGATTGCTATCTGGCAGTGACTCATGCTCTGTTTTGGTTGGCAGTAATCGCTCTGGGCGACTGGGTGGTTGAGGTTGCGATCGCGTAAAGGTGCGCCACGCCGTTTTGACTCCAGACATCAAGCTGCGGGTACTCACTTGCACCTTGCGAACTTGCTTCTTAGCTCCCGTTAGGGTTTGATCCACTTGTTTCGCCACCTGTCCAGCACTTTGCACGCCCTCGCTGATGTCATCCGTGAGGTCGGTAATTTCCATGCCTGTGAGCCGAATCGCTTCTAGCGTGGGCGGAAATTCCCGCCGCAACGTTTCAAACAATTTTTCGGCACTCCGTGCTGCCCGTCCCAATTCCTTCAAGGTGGGGATCATGACGATCAGCACAATCGTCAAACAGACAGTGACAAACAGGAGCGATAGAACTAGCCAGAACAGCGGATTAGTCACGGGGAAATAGCCTACAGCAGATTGTCTCGGTTCGCAGGGCTGGCTTTGGAGGCAAGATTTTTCTCGGTGCTCTCCAGGATTTGGTGTTCGTACTGGGTGGCTTCCAGCCCCGCCGCGATCGCCTCT
>JAIXVO010000597.1 GCA_027482985.1 Cyanobacteriota bacterium | reverse complement strand
TTTCGACCAGCCGGAAGTCGAGTCTGCGTTGGATTTGAGCTTTGACCAGCCAGCACCGGAAGCCGCTCTGGATTTGAGCTTTGATCAACCAGCACCAGCAGCGACTTTTGATTTGGACTTTGATCAGCCCTTATCCGATGCGGCTTTGGACATTACTCCTGATCAGCCTGTGACCACTGAAGCTTCGTTTGACCTCGGTCTGGAGGCGGGTGAATCTAGCTTCGATTTGGGCCTTGATGAGCCGCAACCAGATCTCAGCTTGGACTCGTCAGAGGAGGCGATCGATTTAGGGTTGGATTCAGATTTGGGTCTGGATATCCTCGCGTCAGATGTCCCTGCTGATCTCGACCTTGACGCAGATCAGCCAGATGCTAGCCTGGCTGCCGTCCCGATCGCCGCTGCTGCCGCTGCTGCCGCCGCTTTAAATCTGGATTTTGACCAACCCGGTTCCGAGATTCCCTTCGAGTTTGGTGGGGAGCAGTCCGATGTCGCCGACAGCCTTGACTTGGGTTGGGAAGAATCCCCGTCCATGTCGCTAGATTTGCCGTCGCAACCAGACCTGGGATCGGCTTTTGAGTCTGGGCTAGAGCCAGAGGCGATCGATTTGGCCCCCGACTTGCCTGCGATGCCCGATCTGAACCTTGATGATTTGGCCTTAAGTAGTACCCCCATCAACTTGCCGGAAGCTACGCCTGCGTTTGCCATGGAGCCGCCTATCCCAACAGCAACTCCAGCTCCGGCACCTGAGTTTGGGTTAGCCAGCATTCCGGCGGAAACCTTTGAACTCACCAGTAGCGAGCCTCCTGCCGCGACAGAATTGGCCGCAGCGGCTACCCTCTCGGACTCGGAAGCCCCCCTGCCGATCGAGTCAGTCGATGCGATCGTGCCGCTGCTGGAAGAACGGCTGAAGGTCGAGTACGATCGCCGCAAAGTAGGTGAAGTTATTGTCCGCAAACGGATTGCAACCCGCATGGTGCAAGTGCCAGTGCGGTATGAAACGCTGGTGATTGAACAGGTGGGAGATGATCCCAAAACGTTGGCTGAAGTGGATCTCAGTCAGGGGTCACTGGACAACGTTGATCTGTCTGGTGTGGCAGGTAAACCTGTCGTGACGGGTGAGTTTAAGTCTCCAAAAACCGCGAGCTATGTGCTGGACGCGATCGCGAAAACGTTGCAACAGCGCTGTAAGAGTGTGCGGATTGAAGTGGAATTAGACGATCCCAAACTGCAAAAAGCCTATCAGGATTGGTTAGATCAATGCAGCCAGATGTAACCTGACCATCCGATCACGCCAAGGGGCAGACTGACATCAGTCTGCCCCTTTTTATTTGTGTTGAATGATTTTCATCAGGCCCTAGCCTGATTAATTCATCACCGTGGTTCCGTAGGGGCACCTCTTGTGGCTGCCCTCATCACTGCAGATAGGTACAAGACCTACCCCTACTGCTTCATTGGTAGTGAATAATGCAGGCTAGCCTGCATTATTCATGAGAATTGCAAAACAACCGTGAACACACTGGGACATCGGCCATACCACGATCGCCCCAAAAAACAGTCTGTATTTCCGAGTGTAGGGGCACCTCTTGTGGGTGCCCTGACCACCGAGGGCACCCACAAGAGGTGCCCCTACCAAACCACGGGTGATGAATTATCCAGGCTAGGCGGGTAGTTCTGGCGATCGCGAGTGTTGCCAGTGACGATATCCTTGCCAACTCAACACCAGCAACAGCAGCACCATCATGACCAGGGCAATTTTCGGAAGGAAGAGGGCGATTCCAGAGAGGGCGATCGCGCCCAGCAATTCCAGGGTTGCCACCATGAAGTTGCCGAAGCCGCCCGTGGTGAAGGTGGAAGTCAAGCGTGACCCACCCGCTAAGACTTTCGCTGTTGCGGCTGCCCCACCACCCGCGACGATCGCCAAACTCCATTGGAGGAACGGGTCGAGGTGGGTGGTAAATGCCGCTGTGAGCAGGGTGCCCGCCAGCATTGACAGGGGGAGCGTCACCATATCCAGCAGATGATCGAGCCAGGGGATGTAGTAAGCTAAAACCTCCAGCAACAGCCCCACGGTCAAGGCTTCCAGGGCGGGGAACGTGCCGACCCAAGCCAGTTCTGGCGAAACGGGAAAATGTCCCACCAGCGTGGCTAAACTTAAGGCCAGAAACGGCACCAGCAAGCGGAAACCCGCCGCCGCACTCAAGCCAATTCCAATCAACAGGCTAATGAATAGTTCCATGCAGGGAAATCGCCAGCAAGAATGGCGATCGCGAGAAGAATAGAGGTCAGCCAGTCAAACCTGTGCCTGCGGCTGACCTTCTTCATCATCCCAAGTCGCTGCATGGCTGACGAGTCTGGCTTCTACGCTGATCGGCGGTGGGTTTCCCGCCGCCTGCCACTGAATGACCTCAACAGCCGCCCATTTCCACTGCCTGCACCAAATCTCCCCGCACCCAACCTTTGGCACCTGAAGGAAATTGCACATAGCGCCACACAGAACCATCGCTACCCGTTTTCTGGGTCAATACCTGCACAATGTCGCCCACCAGACCGTAATGCGGCGAAGTGGCGTTCATCGAAGGGGCGGAGCGGACGTTGATGCGTTGTCGCGTCTCACCCGCACTCGGCACTCGGCCATCCTGTCCCAGTAAAAATGCGTACTTTGCCATGCCTTCGGTGTAGCGAACGAAGTCACCCCGTACCCAACCTTTGGCACCAGAAGAAAATTGGACATAGCTCCACCCATAGTCATCGCTGCCAATCACCTGGCTCATGACCTCTACGCGATCGCCCACGATCCCATAGTGAGCCACTGCCGCGCGAGCCGAGGGTGCCGATCGCACATTGATGCGGCTGCCTGCCTCCTGTGCCATTAAGGTGGCGGGACGAGCCGCCGCAGGGAGCACGTGACTGAGGGTGGAGACGGTGGCAGTCAGAGCCGCGAGGGTGACGATAACGGGGGCAGACCAAATGTGATGGGCTTTCATAGTGACGATTTCCAGGAGTAGCAACGATTTTCAGGACGTGATATTTGTTACTCCAGAGGGTCAAGCTAGAATTCCAGAAAGCCAAAATCGCCCAGGCTGGATCTCAAGAGACACAACCTGAGCGATCGCGCATCGCCCAGCAATTGTACTGACTGAGGCTTAAACCTCTGCTGTCGCCTTGTCAGCGCTGGAGGCTTGGAAGGCTTGTTCCAGCCGCATCACCCGCTTCGCCTGAGCAGATAGGGTGGTGGCATCTAACCAGTTTGCCAGCAACGCATCGGTAGAGAACAAACCGCCCCCGTTGACGGCCAGGAACAGGAAGCAAGCGGCGTACACCGCCGATAATTCCAAGTAAGGAATATTGAAACCAGAGACCAGCACATGGTGATACATCGCCACACACATGGTGCTGAACAAACCCAAAGCGGCGGGACGAGTCAGCAACCCGATCGCCACCAGCGGTGCCGCGACGGTTTCGGTGAGGGCGGCAAGATAGCTAAAGAACAGAGGGAACGGCAGACCGATGACTTCGACATAGGCTTGAGAAAAGCTTTCGATGTTGGAAAACTTATCCAACCCGTTGTGAATCATCATGATACCCACCACTAGGCGCAGGATCGCCCAACTGGTTTGCGACGCAAAATTAGGACTGGTATTCGGCTTGAGTAATTTGGTAAAGAGAGCATTCAGGTTCATGGAAGGGCAGCCTCAGCAGTTGGAATGGCATAGATATTAAAAAATCTAACGCATTTCATTAAGAAAAGTGAACTTTCTGAAGGAATTATTATCGTTTCTTGACGGATTGCGAGTAAGGTCGCGATCGCTCGTCCTCGCCGCTATTGCCGCAACCGCCTGGATGACGACCAGCGGGAATGCCCTATGCTATTGTGAACAGGGGAATTTTTTTACCCTGGGAATTCCCGTGGGCAGCATTGTGGTGTCTATCAATTGCAGGGATTGTTCAGTGTGAGGTAGGTGGG
>JAIXVO010000152.1 GCA_027482985.1 Cyanobacteriota bacterium | reverse complement strand
GAGAGCCGTTTTAGTCCATTTCATCCCAGTCTAGATAAAATTCCCCTGGATCGAGGGTCACCTCGCCATGATCCGGCACCCACGCCAACCATTGTCCCGGATCCAATACGCAGAGGAGCAACGCCGTATCACTACTGAACGCCCCCGGCGCTTGCCGCAACTTCACCCATAGCCCGATCGCGGCAAAACTTTGAGGAATGAGCGGGGGCATGGGGGCGGGGCTGTCACCGCAATCTTCGGGGGGGCGATCGCTGGTGGCTGACGGCTCCCCAACAGGGGCGATCGTCATTAGTTGCAATCGCAGGCGAAACTCGGTTTCCAATCTCATCGTGCCCTTCCTTCCCAAGATCCGATCTAGAGGCTGCACACGACCTCACCCCGGACAACCCAGCGCAACGCTCTATTTAGTATCTTATGCTACAAAAAACCTGGCTAAATCCGGGGATTTCGTTTTACAACGTTACAGAACCACATTTCCCGCAACCTGCTAACGCGGATCTCCACCCGGTTGCAAAAAATACTCAGAAACCCGCGTAGAATGTTATCTGTGTTGTCATCGCATAGAGGGGAAAGCGGATGCCACTTGCTGTTGGAGTCATTCAAACTGACGGGTTTCCACCCGTTGTGGCTGCTGCCGATGCGATGGTCAAATCTGGACGGGTGACGCTAGTTTACTTTGGACTAGCCGAGCGGGCAGAATTTTTGGTGGCAGTGCGGGGGCCTACGGCAGAAGTGCGGCGGGCAGTGGAAGCGGGACGGGCAGCAGCGAATGCCACTCCTCCTGGCAAACGCCTGGTCTCCCACTATATTGTGCCGAATCCCCCGGAAAATGTAGAAAGTGTGATGCCGATTGAGTTCACGTCTCGGGTAGAACGATTCCGGGTCTAAACCTGCGTGCGACAAACGCGGTTCGTTGTTGGGCTGTTTATTGTTATTGGATGGGAGACTAGTCATGCCGCAAGCGGTTGGTTCGATTGAAACAAAGGGTTTTCCGGCGGTATTAGCTGCGGCTGATGCGATGGTCAAAGCCGGACGGATTACATTAGTGGGCTATCTCCGGGCTGGGAGTGCTCGGTTTACCGTGAATATTCGAGGCGATGTGTCGGAAGTGAAGCGAGCCGTCGAAGCGGGTGTGGACGCAGCCAGCAAAGTGGAAGGGGGCACGGTAGAAACCTGGGTGATTATCCCCAATCCCCATGAAAACGTGGAAGCGGTGTTACCGATTGGCTTTAGTGAAGAGGTGGAACGGTTCCGGATGGCGGTGGAAGGGCGACCGCTGTTGGGTGCCCCCAGTAACCAACCCAGACCCTAAGCTCAGTCATCAGGTAAGCAGGTGAATTCTCCGTTGCAAGACCCTCAGCAACCAACTCAGGGGTTAATTCAGGCAACCCTAGAGCAGTGGTTCTTTGAAGCCCGATCGCAGGCGGACGGTGGACGGATTCCCACTTATATTCCCCGGTTGGCGGCAGTGAATCGGCGCTGGTTAGCGGTGCAGGTGCAGTTGAGTAATGGGCAGACGTGCGCGATCGGAGCAACGAAACAACAGTTTGCCCTGATGAGCGTGGTCAAGCCGTTTGTGTTGCTGTTTTTACTAGAGCAATTGGGCACAGAGGCGGTGTTTGCCAAAGTGGGGATGCAGCCGTCTGACCAACCGTTTCACGCGATCGCCCAACTCTCGGATGATCAGGGCTTTCCCCGCAACCCGATGATCAACAGTGGCGCGATCGCCCTGGCGGATCGTCTGTTGGGGCAGGATGGCACCAGTCGGTGTGCCCATCTCTGTCAATGGTTGAATCAGTTATCCGGGGCAAACTTTGGGCTGGATCAAGACATGTTGACCAGTGTGCGATCGGTGGGCAACGAAACGAATCGCACCCTGGCGACGATGATGGGCGAGGCGGGTTATCTGACCTCGGTCGATTTGGCGCTGGATACCTACAATCACATTTGTTGTCTTTCCGGCACCGTCGAAGATTTGGCGCGGATCGGCATGTTACTTGCCTGTCCCCATCCCCACATCGATCGCACCCACCAGCAAATCGTCAATGCCCTGATGTTGACCTGCGGCCTCTATGAAGCGTCCGGTGAGTGGGCGGTGAAGGTGGGTGTACCCGCGAAGTCTGGCGTGAGTGGGGCGCTTCTGGCGGTCGTCCCCCGCACAGGCGCGATCGCCAGCTATAGCCCTGCCCTCGATGATGCTGGTAATTCGATCGCCAGCCTCTTTCTGCTGGAAAAACTAACGCGATCGCTCAACCTAAATTTGTTTGGATAATAGTCAGAATCAGCACTGGTAGGCGATCTCTGTATCCACATCAAGCTGTCTCAAATGTGTGCTTTATCTATTTTTGTATGTGCTACGCACAATTCCACTTTGACCATCTAAATGTCTAAATGCTTTTGTTCCAATATTCTAGGCCAGTCAGAATAACATCTTCTAACCACTTTCTAAAGCGCTCCACCAAATTCTCTTGCTCGTCTGCGTAAGAAAATTGAAATGGAGAATCTGTTAATTTTTCAATTTCGTTAATATTGCTTTCGCCTTCCTCAGTATTATCTCTATGATAAGCGCAAGCAGTACACACTAATAGTCCTCGATATTCATGCCCAAGAGCATGAAACGAAAGAAGAATGATTGTTGATGATGTCTCTACATTGATTACTAGTTGAATCCAGGTGTGATAGTTTCGGAGATTAGCAAAATATTTCAAATCTTGAGCTATTTTTACAACCTGATAGCGGTGGTAGTACGAACGCGAATCACCAGCAGGAGCGAGAACAGTGAAGATCGCAGCATCATTCACAAAATTTTGAACGGATAACTTAATCTCCTCTGCCACGTCAGTTAATCGACCAGAAGCAATATCAAATAAGGTCGCAGCAAAATTTTCAACTCTTTTACACCGTTCTTGAAGTGATGCCGCCTGATTTTGTTTAAACTTATCCGCGATCGAAGAAATAATAACTTGTGTTCGTCGCGACTCTGATAAAACTTGTTCTGACAGACCAAGACTTCTTAAGAAAGCCTGCTTTTGGCTTTTTGCAAATAAATTCACTAAAGCAGACAAATTACCTTGATCTGCTGTCTCTAAAGCTTCAATATAAACTGCTCGATCATCACGAGTCAGTACTAGCGGAAACCAATTCGCTTGGATGAATACTAGACTAGCTAAACAACGAGCAACACGACCGTTACCATCCTGAAATGGATGAATCTGTGTAAATCGATGATGGAGCCACGCTGATTCAATTTCAGGCGGAATGTGTTGATCGCGATGTCGATGATGTAGGGCGATCAATGCATCCATCTCAGATGCGACTTGTTCAGGCGGACAGTACTCATGAATCGTGCCGTTTTGTCTCAAAGGATTGTTAGGTTGTCGTTTCCAATCTCCTTTGATTAAAGAGACCCGAAATATCTTGCCTGTTAGTGGATCTAGAGCCTCTGTACTGTCTTGGCTCTGAGTTAGCAGTTGATGTAATTGTTTAACATAAGAAGTTGATAGTGTTCTCTGCCCGCCAACAAAATCAAATAATCCCTCAATTGCCGCTTCTTGATCCTTAATCAGTGAAACGACTTGTCTCACAGGACGATCTGTTGCGTCACCAGGAATCAATGCCTCGTTGATTCCCTGTTCGATGAGTAAACGAGTAATTCCGCGATCAATTGTATATAAACGCTCTATTATCCCAGTTTCAATTGCTATTTCTCTGCGGAGTTTCTCACTGAAAGACTGAAATTCACCAGACTGGCGTAACCGATCTGCTTGCTCGTTCCAAACCGTTACTAGAGGCGGTAACTCAGTACTGGCTAAATCCCACCAGTTTGATGGTAAATCCTCTATCGGTGCCCACATCATAAATGCTTTCTCACATTAATCTAAAGCTAGTTTAGCACTCACCATTTTCCACGACTTGAAGTTTGTCGCATGACATTAGCTGCATATTAACTACTGACAAATATCTCAAGAACTGCACGATACAAATGAACAAGTGACATCACTCAATCTTCAGAGCTATTGGGTGCTCCTGCGCCGATAATATAGACATTTGTAGCCAAGCACATCAGCCAGCAACAACGACCCGTAGGAGTAGACGATGATGGACTTGAATCCCTGGAATGAGTGGCTGCACAGGTATGTGGATGATCGCGGACGGGTCGATTATGCAGCCTGGAAACAGCAGGCTGAAAAACCGTTGCAACAGTGGTTGCAGGCTGTTGCCAGGGAGGTTGAGGGGCAGGCAGGGGGGATGATCGCAAAGGGCGATCGCGTCTCCACCGATACCCAATTAGCATTCTGGCTGAATTTGTATAATGCGCTGACGATCGCGCAAGTCTTGCAACAATATCCCATTGAGTCAATTCAACCCAAGATTTTAGGTGTCCCTAATTGGCTAGCGTTTTGGCGATTTTTTACCCGCTCGATTTACTCACTCAAGGGGCAAAATTTGAGTTTGAATGCGATCGAGCATGGCATTTTGCGCACTCAATTCACTGAACCGAGGATTCATTTTGCGCTGGTTTGTGCCTCACTGGGATGTCCGTTGCTCCGGCGGGAAGCCTATTTCCCAGCGCAAGTGCAAGCCCAACTCGCCGCAGATGCGACTCGCTTTATCAACAATCCTGAAAAGGTGAGATACGATGCCCAAACCAATGTTTTGTATTGCAGCAAAATCTTTAAATGGTACGAAAAAGATTTTCTCAAAGTGGCAACATCAATGCCGGTGTATATTCAAACCTATCTTTCTGATCAGTCTTCTTTGAATGATCAAACCCCAATCCAGTATCTCCCTTATAGTTGGCAATTGAATCAACAAGATTAGAACTGGAGAGTTAACGCACGTCTTGGTAGAAGCGTTTTAGGAAG
This sequence comes from Cyanobacteriota bacterium, assembly GCA_027482985.1. GTDB lineage: Bacteria > Cyanobacteriota > Cyanobacteriia > Leptolyngbyales > Leptolyngbyaceae > JSC-12. The sequence continues at coordinate 1,764 of JAIXVO010000152.1, read as the reverse complement.
CGGGGGGAAACACCGATGCCCCAAAGGAAACCAATACTCAAGTAAATCATGGTCGCTTTCCCCGTGCCCCATTTGGCGACCCGGCGATCGCTCGATTGCACCACCCGATTCACCTGCCGAATGCGGCCAAATTTCACGAGTTTGAGACAGAGATCGGCTTCTTCCATAATTGGCAATTTAGGATCAAAGCCACCGCAGCACTCAAAATCTGCCCGCCGACAAAACATCACCTGATCGCCAAATAATAAACGCAATCCCTTGAAAAATTTGGCGGGACGAAAGAGCAAAGGGGCATAGTAGGTTTTCAACCAATTGTGCAGCGAGACTGACCAGCGCGTGGTTTGCGATCCGGTCATCAGCGAGACAAAGCCCCCCGCCGCCACATGTTCATCGCGCAAGGTCTGATCCATCACCTGCACCAGATCATCCGGCACCAGCGTATCGGCATGGAGAAAACACAACACGTCTCCTGTGGCTACTTCCGCACCGCGATTCAGTTGCCGCGATCGCTGTGCTTCTGCCAGTTTGAGGGTCGTCATGGGCACAGCTTGCAGGTCAGTTTGGGCGAATTCCTGGGCGATCGCGATCGTCTCATCCTGACTGCCCCCATCGACGACGATAATTTCCCAAGCGGGTGGCTCTAAAATACTCAAGCACCTTAATGTGCGCCCCAACCGCGTCGCCTCATTGAAGGTCGGAATAATAATCGAAACACGACAAGTCATAAGTCAATGAAGCAAAAGAATGATCTGAGTTTTTACGATCGCTGGGCAACCGAGTGGTGGCAACCAGAAGCTCAAGTCTATGCTCTAAGTTACTTGAACCCGCCCCGGTTTGCGTATTTCGATCGCCATATTCCCCACTGGCAAGGGCTACGGGTGCTAGATGTGGGCTGTGGGGGCGGTTTTACCTGTGAATTTTTGGCGCGACGGGGAGCGATCGTCACAGGCGTGGATCAATCCCTGGCGTGCATTGAGGCGGCTCAACAGCACGCGCTACTAGCAAACCTGAAGATCGCCTATCTCGCCGCTCCAGCAGAACATCTCCCCTTTGCGCCTGCCAGCTTTGATGTCGTCACCTGTGTCGATGTCTTAGAACATGTTGCTGACCTGCAACAAACCCTCCAAGCCATTCACCGTGTCCTCAAACCGAGCGGCACCTTTTGTTTCGACACGATCAATCGCACCCTCAAAGCCAAATTGATCATGATCTGGTTACTGGAAGACCTGCTCCACGAAATTCCCCGTGGCATTCACGATTGGCAACAGTTCATTCCCCCCGCCGAGCTTTCACAAAGCCTGCGATCGCTCGGCTTCCAAAACCTCGACATCACGGGCTTCAACCTGTTTGGCTCCACCCTCAAAGAACACATCCAGACCTATTTGGACTATCGCCGCACCGGACAATTTAACGTCCGTCTCAATGCCGACACCACCATTATGTATATCGGCAAAGCAGTGAAAGCTTAAGCCCAATCAACCCTGCTCATCATGGCGGCATGGCATTAAACCGGTTTACATTTCCCCGCCCGAATTAAGCCCACCCGCCGCGCGATCGCGTCCCCTTGCGTGGGATACGGCCCCCAATGCGTTTCCAAGTCAGAATCAGCGACATCCGGCGGCATATATTCACTCGCTGGAACAATTTCACACGCCCCCGTCGCCTGCTTCACGACATACCACGCTTCTCCCTGCATCTAGACAGTCCTCCTGAGCAAACCCTTGCTTTCTGAGTTTAAGGCACACGGCAGAAGGGGGGTTGGGG
>JAIXVO010000264.1 GCA_027482985.1 Cyanobacteriota bacterium | reverse complement strand
TAATCCCGAAACTCACTCCTTTCGAGAGTTTCCAGCGTATGTCCAGGAGCGTCTAGACCCGCAGCAACATCGCAAAATTGCCATGTTTTGTACGGGTGGGATTCGCTGTGAAAAAGCGTCTGCTTACCTTCTACGACAGGGATTTCAGGAGGTTTATCATTTGCAGGGTGGCATTCTCAAATATCTGGAAGAAGTCCCAGCGACAGCGAGTCTGTGGCAGGGCGAATGTTTTGTGTTTGATGAGCGGATTGCCGTCAAACAAGGCTTAGAACCGGGGACGTATGAGATGTGTCGCAGTTGCGGTCATCCTATTTCGGCAGCGGATCAAGCCTCACCGTTATACGCAGCGGGAATTAGCTGTCCCCATTGCTACGACAGCCTGACCTCAGAAAAACGCGCCCGTCAAGTCGAACGCCAACGCCAATGGCAGCAGGACGAGTCATCATGCTGAACCCTATTTCCACCCTGCCCTACACTTTGTCCCTGGCAGATGCAGCGGCGACTCGTGACTTAGGCTGGCAGTTGGGACAAGTCTTGCCGCCGGGGACAGTATTGCTGCTGGAGGGCGAGTTAGGCAGTGGCAAAACGACGCTGGTGCAAGGTTTGGGCGCTGGCTTGGGCATTACCGACGCGATCGATAGCCCCACCTTTACCCTCGTGAACGAATACCTGGACGGCAGGATGCCGCTCTATCACCTGGATCTGTATCGCCTGAGTGCGGCAGAAGTGGCTGATCTGGCGTTAGCAACCTACTGGGATGGCATTGAAGTTGAACCTGGCATTGTGGCGATCGAGTGGGCCGAACGTTTGCCCAGCCAGCCACCCAGCTACCTGTTGCTGCAACTCACCTATGACGCGATCGCAGGTCGGCAAGTGCGCCTGGATGCGATCGGCGACTGGGTAACGCTGGCTCCAATCCTTTTTGCAAGCGCCTGACCAGCATTGCGTGAGGGTAGCTGAGAACCGCCTATTGCAGTTATGCGATGCGGATGGGCTAGCGGGCTTATAGCAAAGGCCGCGCCAGGAAGTAAGCACAAATCGATTTGGCATCACCCAGTTCGCCCGTGTGGATGGATTTTTCCACATCCGCAGGCGACATCAGCACCACTTCCAGATCTTCATCGGGATCGCGAGGGGGGGGAGACTCTAACACCTGCACATCTTGCGCCAGAAAGGCATAAATAATTTCATCGGAATAGCCGGGAGCCATGAAGTACTCGCCCAATTTTTGCCATCGATCGCTGGTGTAGCCCGTCTCTTCCTGAATTTCGCGCTGGATGGTAGCTTCTGGCGTTTCGTCGGCTTCCAGGGTGCCGGCTGGAAATTCCAGAATGCGCCCTCTCGCCGTAAACCGATATTGCCGAATCAAGACCAATTCTCCCGCTGGGGTCACGGGTACGGCTAACGCGCCACCGGGATGACGGACACATTCCCACTCGCCTTCAGCCTTGTTGGGCAGCCGGAGCCGATTGGCTTCAAAAGCAAATTTGCGACCTTTATAGGTAAAGCGTTGACGGAGCAGTTGGGGCGGTTCGGGACCAAACGGCATAAGGGGGATCGGTAAAGGGATACAGACAGCACAATCCAGGGAATGTAGCAAGAAGACTGGGGTCATTCCAGGTTTGTTAATTAAGTCTTAATCATTTTGACACCAGTCCGATCAACTTTGCCAGCTAGCGCGGCGATCGCCAATCCTGAGAGTGGTTCGATCCAGTCGGGGGCAATTTCGGCTAAGGGCACCAGCACAAAGGCGCGGGCGGTCATGCGGGGATGGGGCAGGGTGAGGATCGGCGTATCCATTACGCAGTCTGCCCACAGGAGTAAATCGAGATCCAGGGTGCGCGGCCCCCAGCGTTCTCGCCGTTCCCGACCAAATTGCTGCTCAATGCGGAGTAACAGGTGGAGCAACGGATGGGGCAGGAGGGTGGTTTGGAGCGTCACACAGCCGTTGAGATAATCTGGTTGGGGTGGCCCGACGGCAGCGGTCTGATACCAATGCGATCGCTGCACGAGAGTGATCCCCGGCGTTTGCGACAGGGTGACGATCGCCTGCTCTAATGTGTGCTGGGAGTCGCCTAAATTACTGCCGAGGGCGATCGCGCAGGGGGTGGGGCTGACTGCCGCTGATTCCGCTGGCATCACCGGGATTACTCCTCAGCGGGGAGCCTGAATTTGCGTTTGAGGTTGAGCCAGCGATCGCGGAATTGCCAAAACTTACTACTTTCCATCGCGGCAATCTGGTTACGGGCGGCTTCGAGGGCGGCCTGCACCTCGTCCTTCACCTGTTTATTTTGATCCAGTTCCACCTGGGTTGCCGTCAATGTTTCTGCCGCCAGAATTTGGGCATCCGCCATCTTTTTCTTCAGCGCCACTACCTGAGCGGCAAATTCCGCCTGGGTTTGGTGTAATTGAGCGGTCGTGCGATCCAACTGCTGTTGGGTTTGGGCTAACTCTGCTTGCAAATGCTCCATTTGTGCTGACTCTGATAAGGTGGGCCATGGCCGTTCCGGGTGAATCGCGATCGCGTTGGTGTTGTGAATGGATTGCCCCTGGTTGGGGATAGGGAGTCCCGTGATGCGCCCTAACACCAGCAATTGATAGCCGAGTTCTTGCAAAAATGCCACCACTGCGGCGGTACTGCTGCCTTGATTGTGAAGGGCTTGATCCACCACCTCGAACAACACCAGCGGCCGATGGGTTTGCAGCGTGGCACGGCTCCCCTGGAGGACAGCAAATTCTGCCCCTTCCACATCCATTTTGATCACATCGACTTGGTGAATGCCCAATTCTGGCAACAGGTCATCCAGTCGCCGTAACGGAACCGTTTCAGTTTGCACACAAGTCACCCCACCATAGGCAAAGTCGCCCAGAGTATTTTGCCCAGAATGCTCACCTGTCGCTACTTTCAAAGTTTGGCTGGCGTTGACATTGGAGAGGGCGATCGGAAGTGGCTTGATGTGCGTGATGGCGTTCAGGGTGAGGTTCGTTTGCAGGCGATCGAACTCCCGCTGACTGGGTTCAAAGGCAATTACCGTGCCCTTGGGAGTCACGCACTGGGCGGCAAACAGACTGTACAAGCCCTCATTGGCTCCCACATCCAATACCGTCATACCGGGGGTTAAAACCTGACTCAAGCAATAAAATTCGTTAGGGTCATAAGTGCCACTAATGAACAATTGCCGACTTAAATCATTGCCCAGGTAAAGTTGCAATTGCAGGTCTGCGTACCATGACATCTGGATCGGCAGCGGTTGGGTCGCTCTGGCATATTCCCAGATGCGGCGACGGGCGCGGATCAGCGGATCGGCGGAGTCAAAGGCAACATCAAAGTACCAGCCCGGAGTCAAGGCCAGCGGGTGGGTGGTTGCGATCGCGCTGGCTAACTGGGCCACAGCCCCTGGCGACAACGTATCCAGGTAATCAGCGACATCGGTAGTGCGGGCTAGTTGATCTCGGCGCACGAAGGTGAGATTTTCCTCCTGATCATGACTTTGAGCTTGCACTCGGATCAACACAAAGGCCCGGGCGGTCAGGTAGTCGATCACTTCTTGCCGAGTGCTGGCACCACTGTAGAGCTGTTCCTCGGTAATGGCGACCTCCAGTTGAATCCGGCAGCATTGCGCCAGCCGATCGCCCAGCGATCGCACCACGTCAAAATCAGCCCCCTGAGCATCAATTTTGAGGTAATCGACCTGCTCAATTTGCTGTTGCTGCAAAAAGGTATCCAGGCGCAACGTCGGTACTAGCGTGGTTGCGGTCACTTGCAACTGGTCGCCCCCCACCCAGGCTTGGCGTGCCGTTTCATTGAAGGGTTTGAGGGAACTGGCGGCATCTGCCTGATTCAGATAAAAGGGACTGACCCCATCCTGCTCGGCGATCGCCGCTGGAATCACGATGTAGTTGGGCGCTACCC
>JAIXVO010000617.1 GCA_027482985.1 Cyanobacteriota bacterium | reverse complement strand
GATCGCCGCGACTTTCCCTACACCCCCGCCGCCTTCGTCACAGCTTTGGATGAGTTTCTGCAAGCGCTGGAAATTACCCACTGTTCCCTGGTGGTTCAAGGCTTTCTCGGCACTGTCGGGCTACAATATGCCCTCCAACATCCGGAGCGGATTGAGCGACTGGCAATCTTCAACGCCCCCCTCACCACAGCCGCGAAACTGCCCTGGAAAATGAAACAGTTGGGTATTCCGCTGGCAGGTGAAATGCTGACCCAAGATCCGCTGCTGGTCGATCGCACCCTGGAAGGCGGGGGGGGCTATCGCGTTGAAGATGCCGATTTGGACATTTATCGTCGCCCCTTCTTGCAAACCTCGGATTCAGGACGCGCTTTATTCGCGACAGTCCAAAATTTACGACTGAAAGAAATTACTGCCGAAATTGAGACTGGATTTCAAAGCTGGGAAAAACCCGTATTGGTGGCCTGGGGCGATCGCGATCCCTGGTTGCCCATGGCGATCGCAGAGTCCTTCGTCAAATCTCTGCCCAACGGCGAATTCTCGGCATTAGAAGAAGTTGGGCATTACCCGCAAGAAGACTGGCACGAAAAAGTCAGCGACGTGCTACTTCCCTTCCTCCGCCGACAGATTCAATAGCGCGATCGCCAGAGCCGATGCAGTTACGGATGGGCGGTTAATAAGTTCTGAGCTGCTTGGATTCTGGAGGTTTCACCCAGCAAAATGCAGGTGGATAGCACCTCCCGATCAATCGCTGCCAGTGCTGGAATCCCACTGCGGCGAACTCGCTCATGCCGGGAGTATAGCCGTCGCCATGTGTAACGTGGCAGAGGCGAGTCAGAACACCTACCCAGCATTGGCTCTTGCCGATCCGACTTGTCCTAAGTGTTCTGACCAAAGCTATATTTTCCAAGCCTTTTTGCAAGTGCTTAAATTGCGCCCAAGTTCTGCCCCACTGAAGCGTGCGGATGTCTCCATGACTGGTTTCAACTTGCAGAGGTGAAACACTTTGAGCAACTGCCATCCATCTGCCTGAAATCTAATAGCCATTGCCCGTTGAGAGTGACGGCACAACTGCGAGCCTCCGCGATCGCGCGTGATTGCGCCACTGGCAGAGGCACGAAGTTCCTTTAAACCGGGTGAACGGCTTCCTGAGCAGCTTGTGCATCTGGGCTATGGCCGTTCGTTGATTCGTTAGAGGCTGTTAAACGCGATCGCACCTGTTCAATCGCCATTAGCGTGGCTTCGGGCGTGGCGGGGGCGGCAAGGGGGACGTAATCGGGATTCTGCCCAAAGGCGGCGACGGCAGCGCGCATGGCTTCCCGAACAGAGAAGGCCAGCATAAAAGGGGGTTCCCCGACCGCTTTGCTGCCGTAAATGGTGCCATCCTGAGCGGCGCGGGTGAGTAAATGGACGTGAAAGGCTTTAGGAATTTCGCTGATGGTGGGAATTTTGTAGGTGCTGGGAGCATAGGTGCGAAGCCGACCCTGATCATCCCAAACGAGTTCTTCCATCGTCAGCCAGCCCATGCCCTGGACAAAGCCACCCTCGACCTGCCCCTGATCTACCAGGGGATTGAGCGATTCGCCGACATCATGCACAATATCGACCTGCCGCAGTTTGAAGGTGCCCGTGAAGCCATCGACTTCGACTTCGCTGACGGCGGCACCGTAGGCAAAGTAGTAGAAGGGTCTGCCTTTGTTCGTGGTGGTGTCCCAATACAGGTTGGGGGTGCGGTAGTAGCCTGTCGCGGAGAGAGAGACGCGACTGTTGTAGGCATGATCGACAACTTCATTGAAGGTAATGCGATCGCGGGGGTAGGTGCGGCAGAAGATCCAGTCGTCTGCAAAGGCGAGTTCTTCGGGCGTGTCGAGTTGGAGCATCTGGGCGGCGAGGACTGCCAGCCGATTTCTTAAGGTCAAACAAGCATCTTTGACCGCCTGTCCATTCAAATCGGCACCACTGGAAGCGGCGGTGGCTGAGGTATTCGGAACTTTATCGGTACTGGTGGGCATCATCCGGAAGCGATCGACACTCACGCCCAAAGTTTTCGCGGCGACTTGGAGCATTTTCGTGTGCAAGCCCTGCCCCATTTCGGTGCCGCCATGATTCAACTGAATGCTGCCATCGGTGTAGATCAGCACCAGTGCTCCCGCCTGGTTGTACTGCGTTTTGTTGAAGGAGATGCCAAACTTCACGGGGGTAATCGCCAGCCCTCGCTTCTTGTAAGGATTAACCTGATTAAATTGCGCGATCGCCCCTTGCCGTTCCTGATAATTCGCCGTTGCTTTGGCCTCACTCCAAACGCGATCGATCCGGTTATCGACGAGATCTTGCCCGTAATGCGTCGTATTCGTTTCGCCAGTGCCGTGGTAAAAGTTGCGTTCACGAATCAGGTCGGGGGGCAGGTTGAGCGATCGCGCGACGCGATCGACAATATCCTCAATCACCAGCATCCCTTGGGGACCGCCAAAGCCCCGGTATGCCGTATTGGAGACTTTATTCGTTCTCGCAATGTAGCCTTTGACGTGCATATGCGGGATGTAATAGGCGTTGTCCACATGCAACATGGCACGCAGGAGGACGGGCGGCGATAGATCCAAACTCCAACCGCCATCGGCATAGAGGGACACATCCAGCGCCAGCAGTTTGCCATCCCGATTGAAGCCGACTTTGTAGCGACCTAAGTAACCATGCCGTTTCCCGGTAATCATCATGTCGTGATGCCGTCGCAATCGGACGCGGGCGGGTTGTCCCGTTTTGTGTGCTGCCAATGCTACCGCTGCCGCCATCGGATTCGCCTGGGATTCTTTGCCGCCAAACCCGCCGCCCATCCGCAGGCAGGTGACGACGACGCGATTTTTAGGTAGCCCCAACACTTCCGCGACGATCGCCTGGGTTTCGCTGGGATGTTGCGTCGAAGAGTAGACCTGAAAATTCCCTTCCTGATCGGGAAGCGCCCAACTGG
>JAIXVO010000036.1 GCA_027482985.1 Cyanobacteriota bacterium | reverse complement strand
GCGAAGCTCGTCGTCGGCTTGCAGAATGACTTGGCTAACTACGCTCATGGTTATCGGGATTATTTCTCAGAGTATCAGTTGATAGTTTAACGATTATTGGGGTTGTAAATAAAGGCATTGCGTTGCTTGACAGCACGTTTCGCCATCCAACCAAGAGCGTACCGTGCGAACTGGATGAGAGGACAAAAAGTTTTGTAAAGATCCAGGAAGAGATGCCGCCGCCGCCCTAATCGGCGATCGCTGTCGGTTGTCCTGCCCATCAACAATGGCAACCGCTGCCCATCAAATTCAAGTAGGGGCGAATGACCCTCATGAGCTTCAACTTCAGGCAGAACTTTGGCTGTAGAAGGCTTTCAGTTTCGATCCCCCCTAACCCCCCTTCAAAAGGTGGGAACCAGATGGCTTGAAAGTCCCCCTGTTTAAGGGGGATTGAGGGGGATCGATGCGGGAGCTACCGCGTTCTAGCTCAGGCTGCGTTCCATCAGGATCACCTGGGCGCTGTGTTCGGGGTCGGTGGGGCTGGGCTGGCGGCGCTCATAGGAGCCATCCGATCGCAGTTCCCAGGCTTGCCGATTGTCGGCTAGCAGTAGGTTGAGCACCTCCGTGAGTTCCTGCACACAATCGGGATCTTCGACGGGGGTGACGGCTTCGACGCGGCGATCGAGGTTACGCTGCATCCAGTCGGCGCTGCCAATGAAGACTTCTGTCTGACCATCATTATGGAAATGGAAGATGCGGGAATGTTCTAGATAACGACCCACAATACTGATGACGCGGATATTCTCGCTCACTCCCGGCAGACCGGGTTTTAAACAACACATCCCGCGGATGATCAAATCAATTTGCACTCCCGCTTGAGACGCTTCGTACAAAGTTTTGATAATCCCTGGATCAATTAAGGCATTCATCTTGGCAATGATGCGACCAGGTTTCCCGTCCCGGCAATGCGCCATTTCCCGGTAAATTAACGCCACCATGCGATCGCGGAGGGTGACCGGTGCCACTAACAACTTGCGGAATGATTTTTGTTTGGAGAACCCCGTCAAGAAATTGAATAAATCTGTCAAATCCGCACCCAACCCTGGATGGCAACTGAACAACCCTAAATCAGTGTAAAGCTTAGCGGTTTTGGCATTATAGTTGCCCGTGCCAATGTGCACATACCGCCGCAGGTCCTCTCCTTCTTGCCGCACCACTAGCACCACTTTCGTATGAGTCTTTAAGCCCATCACCCCATACACTACATGCACTCCGGCTTCCTCTAAGGCTCGCGCCCAACTGATATTACTAGCTTCATCAAACCGAGCTTTAATTTCCACCAAGGCCACCACCTGCTTGCCATTCTGCGCCGCATCAATCAGTGCTTGGACAATCGGCGAACCGCTGGACGTACGATACAGCGTCATTTTGATGGCTTGTACCTGCGGATCATGAGCGGCGTGGGTAATGAAATGCTCGACTGAGGCCGCAAAGGACTCATACGGATGATGTACTAGCAAATCGCCTTGCCGGATCACATAAAAAATGTCTTCACCCGTGTCTTCGCCGATCGCCCGTTCTTCGTGCAAATGTCGCAACCGCTTGGGAATGACGGGATCCCAGGGCTGATCTTTCAAGTGTGGCAGCGGCAAACCCATGAATGCCATCAAATCGCGCACACCCAACCAGCCCTGCGTCATGTAGATATCGTTCGGATCGACACTCATGCCCCGAATCAAGGTCTGTTTAACGATTTCTGACATCGTGGGGGCAAATTGAAACCGCACCACCGAGCCGCCAAAGCGACGCTTACTCAACTCCTGCGCGATCGCCGCCGCCAGATCATCGGCTTCTTCTTCCTGCACCGCGAGATCAGCATCGCGCGTAATCCGAAACAAGTGATGTTCCTCAATCACCATGCCGGGGAATAAGCCCCCCAGATGTTCCGCGATGATTTGCTCCAGCGCAATGCCCGTCCACACTACGGGACGATCGCGGGCGGGCTGCAAATCTACTGGCAACGACACAAAACGCGGCAAACTGTCGGGCACCTTCACCCGCGCAAATCGCCCCTCCCCAGTGTCTGGATCTTTGAGGGCGATCGCCAAATTCAAACTCAAATTCGACATCAGCGGAAAGGGGTGGGAGGGATCAACCGCCAGCGGCGTTAACACAGGAAACACCCGCTCCTCAAAATAGTGTTTGATCCAGCGCCGTTGCGCCTCATTCAAATCGGCATAGGTCAGCACATATACCCCGGCGGCGGCCAACTGCGGCCGCAATTCCTGTTCCAATAAGGCTTGCAATTGATCGACCAGTGGATGCAAGCGTTTGCTGATTTCGTCGAGTTGCTGTTGCGGCGTGCGTCCATCTGGCGTGAGCTTAGTCACCTGGGCTGCGAGCTGGCGTTGCAGACTAGCCACTCGCACCATGAAGAATTCATCCAGGTTAGAACCGAAAATAGCGGCAAATTTGACCCGTTCTAGCAGCGGATTGCGCGGATCAAGTGCCTCTTGCAAAACGCGGGAGTTAAATTCCAACCAGCTCAATTCTCGGTTGAAATAATACTGGGAATCATTCAGATCAATCGCTGGAACGGGATGCTTAGATTTGGCCATAATCATTGGGGGCGAAGTCCCTGTCCTGCCAGTGGACGCAGGGGTTGGGGATAAGGAAAAAAACAGAATTAACTGGGATTATGGCATACCTGGCACGATTTTTCTGTGCTCAACGTCTCATTAGCGATCGCTGCATCCATGTCGTTTTAAGGTCATTAGCTACCATTAATACGCGCTTAAACTGACTTTAATCTCAATCAGTGGATTGACTACCAAAATTTTTGAAACATCAACACTTACCCCGATTGGATGAGCGCCTGCCAAGCTCCAACAGAAATAATATAGGGGCGCTTCCCGTGGTTCACTGCTGGGCTTAGTAGACGGTCAGAGCGGAAGCAGGGGTTTGGGCAGGCAGCGGTTGATTGACGAAATGGGGAGATTGGGCATCCAACCGATGGGCTTTGTAAGTGAACCAGGGAAAGCAAAAGCGCAAGAGGTTTAACTGGCGAAAGACATTTTGGGGATCACCGATGTGAGTCGTCGGCAGTTGTTGTCCCAATGCCTTAAAGACCAGTCCCAGCGGGATATTGATGTCATCCTGGAGTTGCAACAGACGGGTAAAGACAGGGCCATAGGCCGCGATGAGTGACCCCACACCGCCGCGAGCCTGTCCCCAACCAATGTAGTACAACCCTTTGTAATCGCTTAAGCAAGCGCCGCCGTAGCATTGCACCGTTGCCCCTTGGACCCGTTGTAACTCGATCGCCAGAAACGGGTAGGCCAGGTTAAACCCAGTCGCACAGACAATCAAATCGAAGTCATCCCGTGCCCCATCCACAAACTCCACCGTATTCCCGTCTACTTGTCTGACTGCCGGACGGGCTGTGATTCGACCATGCTTCAGATAGTAGGGCACCTCGTTATTGACGGTGGGATGTTTGCTGAACAGGCGATGATGGGGTTGAGGTAAGCCGTAATCGGCATGTTGCCCAAAGGTGAGGCGAATCATCCCGTGGCCGACCAGCCGTTGCACCCATTCCGGCATCCACCATTGCATCCAGTCCGTCGCGGGAATGCCAGCGAAAGTTTTAGGCAGAAACCAGACCGATTCTCGCAAACTCAACACACTTTTTGCCGCCACTCGTGCCGCTTCCGCCGCAATGTCGCAGGCCGAGTTGCCCCCCCCAATCACTAACACCCGGCGATCGCGTAACTGGTCAGGATGTTTGTAATCTTTGGAGTGAATCATCTCGCCGTTAAAGGTGCCCCCGAATTGCGGCCAGCGTTTGCTCCAGTGATGTCCATTGCAGAGCAACACCCCTTTATAAAGCCGTTGTTCGCTATCGGCAAAAGTCACTTCCCAGAGATTGTCTTCCACGGGGCGAACATAGGTCACAGTTTTGTTCAATTCAATGTGCGGCTGTAAGTCAAAATGCGTGGCAAAGTCATTTAAATACGTCCGCATTTGCGCCGCACTGGGAAAGTCGGGATAACTGGCGGGCATTGGAAAATGGGTAAACTGCGTGACGCGGCGGGAAGAAATGATGTGCGCAGTAGAGTAGACCCCGTGATACCAATTCCCGGCGATCGCGTCACTAGCATCCACCTGATCATAGGGAATTTGGGCAGCTTTCAACGCCTGTGCCATGCCCAAGCCGACAAATCCCGCCCCAATAATGAGATGTTTAGTCGTCGTGGCGGGTGGGGGAGCTGGGCGCCCCGGCGTGGGGTTGGACAACATCTGGCTTGGCAACACCTTCTTGTCTCCGGGCGAGTGACGTACTAATCCAGTCTAATAAACCCGGTGTAAATCGTTTGAACCGTTGAATGATTCGCCCTGCCGTGTCTGGAAACACGTGCAACTGATTTTGCTGAATGCCCTGCAGCGTGAATGCCATAACTTGCGCGGGGTCAGTCAACCAACTATCGGGCAGTCCTTGATACGCTGCTGCCCAGGCTCCAAATCGCGGCGCATTGAGAATCGGCGTGCGGCTAAAAAAGGGATAGACCACCGTCACTTGCACGCCTTGATCCTGCACTTCTTTAAATAAGCCTTCACTGAAGCCGCGCAAGCCAAATTTGCTGGTGGCGTAGTGGGTCAGTCCAGGACGAGCGACCCATCCGGCGACCG
>JAIXVO010000707.1 GCA_027482985.1 Cyanobacteriota bacterium | reverse complement strand
TACAAAGAAGCCCGCAAACGCGGCAGTATTGCTTAACATGGACACAGTTTGGGATGGTTTTATTGATGTCGATCGCCATTCCAGATGCAATTACCACGCTCGCTGAGGCCGAACGTCGATTTGAGTTGGTGCGGACGGAGGATGAGGCATTTTTTCCAGAATGGCAATCCCCACTGCCTGAGCTTGACCCAGAGCACCAGAAGCAACTGGATGAGATGCGGCAGCGGTATCTCTATCAGCGATCGCAGGGACAGTTATTAGAAGGCACCGTGACTTTATTGCTAGCCTCACCCCTGCTAGCGATCGCCGGGTTTTATGATCCCCCCTTTCGCGTCCAAGCTGAGGCATCGGTGCAACTGCGCCTAGAGGATAGCGAGGAAGTGCTGCAAGGGCGACTGGATGTGTTGGTGCTGGTGGATCAGTTTTGGGTGGTCGTGTTGGAGTCCAAGAAAACGGCCTTGTCAGTGTGGGCAGCGCTCCCGCAAACCTTGGCATACCTGATGGCAAACCCACACCCAGACCGACCCAGTTTTGGCCTGGTGACTAACGGGGATGACATTCTCTTTGTGAAATTGATGCAGTCATCAACGCGCAGTTATGGGCTGTCGCGCGTTTTTGCGCCGTTGACCGCCAGCCGTGAACTGCATACCGTGTGGCAAATTTTGCAGCGGGTCGGACAAGTGATTCAGACCCCTTAGGACGGCTGGAGGGCGATTACTCGGTCATCTCTTCAGAGGGCAGTTCGAGGGGTTCGTAGACGGTGGTGGCTTCGGTGGATATGCGCCGTTGCGCGAGGTCGGCTTGGTCGAGTTTGTCCAGGATGGGTTGTAGTTCGATGAAGGTGCGAAACCCCAGTTGCAGTAGGTCTTCGCGGGTGATGGCTTCATCGGAAAAACCGCCCCGTTCGCGCAACAGGGTGAGCACCATTTGTTCTTTGACACTTAAGGCCGCCTGTTCTTCCAGAGTGCGACGGGCAATCGCCAATCCCTGTTGCAACACATCCGGCGTGATTTGCGAGGCTTGCAGTTCCATCGCGGTATTCAAGACTGCCAGACCCAAGCGGTTGAAGCGGCGGGGATAGCCACCCGATACGGCACAAAGTTCACGGGCGGTAGCGGGCAGGAAGGGGAGCACCGATCGCGGATCATCCGGGTCACTGCTAGCCACCTCAATTCGGGCGCTGTTGAGATAGTTGATCAACATTTGATAGGTGGTCTCTGGGTCGAGTTGTTTTAAGGGCAGGATCAGGTCAAATAAGCCCCGTTCGGTGGTGACTAAATCGCCTGTGACGCCGAAGGGATGTCCCGTTAACACAAACCAGGCTCGCCCTTTGAGCAGACTTTGGGCATCTAACAGCAATTGCCGCACGCGATCGGGGTCTTGTTTGTCGAGGTCATCAATGGCGATTACTACACCCCGAGGATATTGCTTAAGGGCGCGATCTAACAAAATTTCGTAACTCAGGCTGGCATCTTTGAACGCCCCAACCGCCACATCCTTTTCTGACATTTCAGCACTAAAGATCATGCTGCCCCCTGCTTTGCGGCTTTGTTCTCGCACCGTTTGAGCTGTGGGTGCGCCAATCTGGTTGAGTTGCCGCTGCACCCAATCATCATTCGGCATGGCTTTCATGAGCGCATAAAGAGCCGCAGTGGTGAGGTCTTGTTGGGGTTTGAGGGTGGTGTAGGCGGTGAGCAGGGTGGGTTCTTCTTGGCGCAAAATGTTGAGCAGTTCGAGAATGAAGGCACTCTTGCCGATGCCCACCCAGCCGGAAACGAGAATGCGGCGGCGTTCGGGACTGGAGAAGAGGTTGAAGACGCGCTCCAGTTCTTTGTCGCGCCCGGTGAAGATTTGCGGCAAGGTGGAGGCATCGAGGCTTTCGGGGGCGGCTTCGACAAAGGGAATATATTGCAAGCCCAACTGTTCGGGGCGACGCACGGCTTTCCGGTACAGATCACGGCGCGGGTCAGACATCAAGTGATTCCTCCACGGGTTGTCCTTGCAGGATGGTTTGGGCTGCTGTCAGGATGGGGGTCAGTTCAGCGGCTTTGTCGGCTTGCTCGAGTTGGAGATACAGGGCGTGAGCGGTGGTCAGGGCATGGACGCCTTTCTCCAGGTAGCCGCAGGAAACTAGCACGCTGCCCAACCGGGCTTGGCTGCGAGCCTGGCCTTCGGTATCTTGGAGGTGGTCGTAGAGCCGGATGGCATCGCGATAGTAGGTGCGGGCGGTGGCCAGATTGCTCATGAGTTCATGGGCGCGACCAGTCTGATAGAGGGCATTAGCATGGGCGGTCAGATCTGATCCCTGACTGAGTTTATCCAAACTGCTAAGCAAATAGTCTAAGCCCTGGTGCCATTTACCCTCCCGCACTAGTTCTGCCCCCAATGCCGATTCCACCTCCCCGACTTTTTGGCGGTAGGCGGGGCGATCGTAATGTTCTGGGCTTAACGCCGTAAATGCCGTTTCATACGCCTGGATCGCTGCTTCCAAATCTTCCCGCGCCTGGGTTAACTCATACCGCCGCAACAGGGCATTGCCCAAGTTGTACTGGTCGTTAATAAAGGAAGGACTACCGGGCACCGCCACCGTCAACGCTGCTTGCCAGAGGAAGATTGCCTGCTCCAGATCTGCGATGGTTCCCGTCAGTTCCCACCGCTGCTGTAATGCCCCCGCCCAATTTCCCTGCGTCATTGCCCAATCCACGGGAAAGGCATCGCGGGGATAAACCG
>JAIXVO010000614.1 GCA_027482985.1 Cyanobacteriota bacterium | reverse complement strand
GGGGTTTGGGCTTCGACGTGAGCGCTCAGCCGAACGGGGGTGTTACCCAAGCCCAGAATCTTGGCTTACGCCAGAGACTTGCGCGAGCGCAAGTTTGAGTTGTCCCAGGTAGCCCCAATTTGGGGTCAACGACGAGAAAGTCAGGTCAAGTTGCAAGCCTTTTACAACCAGCTTTTAGCTCAAGTTAAGGCCCGTGATGGCCATCCACCCCGACAGCAGCCCGTTTTGAGTAACGGGATACAATTGCCCACTGGATGCGTAGAAATCTCGATCGCCCCCACCCTAGCCCTCATTGATCAAACGCAACAGTTCGTCCGTCGAGATCTTGCCGCTCATGTCAGAGCCTTCTAACAAACTGTCGGCCAGGTCGCGTTTGTGTTTGTGTAAATCGACGATTTTTTCCTCGATCGTGTTTTTGGCGACGAGGCGATAGATGGTGACGGGGCGCTGTTGGCCGATGCGGTGGGCGCGATCGCTGGCTTGATCTTCTACTGCCGGATTCCACCAGGGGTCCATGTGAATTACGTAATCGGCGGCGGTGAGATTGAGGCCAGTGCCGCCCGCTTTGAGGCTGATGAGAAAGACATCGCCAGTGCCAGCTTGAAAGGCATCCACGCGCTTTTTACGTTCTTTGGCGGGAGTACTGCCATCGAGATATTGATAGGTAATTTTGTGCTGATCCAGGTAAGCCCGGAGGATGGACAGATGATCGACAAACTGACTGAAGACCAGCGCTTTGTGGCGGTTTTCCAGCAGTTCGGTGAGGACTTCACCGAAGAGTTGCAACTTGGAACTGGGGAGGGTCATTTCGGGTTTCACCAGTTGCGGATTGCAGCAGGCGCGGCGCAGTTTCATGATTTCCGCCAACACTTGCAAATGTTTGGCCCCGGCATTGGCATCGCTATCGGTGAGTTTCGCGATCGCCTCGCGCCGGAGCGCCTCATAAAATGCGACTTCTTCCTTGCTCAGTTCCACTTGCAACAGGATTTCGGTGCGGGACGGCAGTTCTTGTAAAACCTGACTCTTGGTGCGGCGCAGAATGAAGGGTTGAATTAGTTTTTTCAACATCAACCGTGCATTATTATCCTGGTAGCGTTCGATGGGAACGGCAAAGCGCTGATTAAAGCTTTCCAAAGAACCGAGTAATCCCGGACTAATGGACCGGAATAAGTTCCACAGTTCGCCCAAATGGTTTTCGATGGGAGTGCCTGTGGTGATAATTTTGAACCCACCTTGTAAGTTCATTGCTGCTTGCGATCGCTTCGTAGCAAAGTTCTTAATCGATTGCGCTTCATCTAACACAATGGTTTGCCATTCCACTTTAGCCAGCATTTCCCCAACTTCTTCCTGTTGCAGTAAGCCGTAACTGCACACGACCAAATCAAACGGCTGCAAGGCATCCAGCACTTTTTGGCGATTCGCGATCGTGCCACTCCCGAACTGAATCACGTTTAAGGTGGGCGCAAAGCGATCGGCTTCACTGATCCAGTTCATCCCAACGGAGGTGGGCGCGATCACGAGGGTCGGGCCTTGCGGCGCACGAGTCAGAATCACGGCTAAGGATTGCAGGGTTTTACCCAGCCCCATGTCATCCGCGAGACAGGCACCGACCCCCCAATGGGCTAACCGCGCCAGCCAGCGAAAGCCATCTAGCTGGTAATCTCGTAACTCGGCTTGCAGGGTGGAGGGCAACACGGGGTCAAACTCCTGCATCTCCTTCAGGCGTTGGATGTGGGCTTTCCAGTGTTTATCCACTTTCAAGTCGCCGACTTCATCCACCCAATCTTCGAGGGCGACGGCAGCGAGGGGATGCATCCGGAGTCCTTTGCCAGATTTTTCGGAGAACTGCCGTAGTTCATCTAAGCGCTTCCGAAACTCTTGCGTCAGGGCTAAAAATTCGCCATTGCCGAGGGGAATAAAGCGACTATTAGTTTGATCCAGCAAGTGCATGAGTTGTTGCATATCCATGACTTCTTGATCATCTAACCTGAGTTCACCGCTCGTCGCAAACCAATCATTTTGACGTTGAATCTTGAGGCTAAAGTCTCCCATGCCCAACCGATGACTGACTTTTAACTTTTCACCTTGCGGCCATTCGAGCACGACATCTTCGCCTAATCCTTGTAACTCCAACAGCAGTTCCAGACAGAGTTCGGGATCATCTATCAGCCATTCTTGATCCGTCTCAGGAATCTCCTCTAAGGTCGGACAGGCCGCGATCGCGGCTTTTGCCAGTTGCTTTTCAGCTTTCAAGTTGCGGGTAGTTTGGTAGCGTTTGCCGTCAATCTCGGCAATTACTGTTTCGCCACCACTCCCTGGTCGATAGTAAGGGCCACCATTCGGAAAGGGACAGGCGAGCACTGCGACTTTTAAGCCGTCACCCGCTGGCAGTAAATGAATGTGGGGCTTGGGATTCGCAGGCACCGCTTCGGCTGTCGTATCGCCGCCCCCGATGTCGGATTGAATCGTCACCACTCGCGCCACGGCATTAATTGCCTTTAATACTTGATCTTTGGCGGCGGCGGGCACTTCCAGCTTATTCTTTTCCCCCAACACAGAGGCAATCCGGCGATGCTCGTCACTCACCTCAATCACCTTGACGCGGGTGGGCGTTTCCTTAATCACCACCACATCTTGCTTGTCCTTCGGTTGGGGTGACAGTTGCAGCGTCAGGCGATCGCCCTTTTTCTTCACCACCAATTCCGGTTCGCCTTTGACCACTTCCACCCGCACCGCCGAATCTTCCCAAAACACATAAGGGTGTCCGACGAGTGCCGCGATTGCTTTTTCGCCAAACGTATACTCACCCGCACTGTAGTAATCGTAGGAAAAGGTGGGTTTGAGATGGGTACAGACCTGGTGATCTTGCTGGGTCAGATAGTCCAGATCTTCAGCATCATTTTTCAAGCGTTTGAGGGCGATCGGGCGACCTTTGCCCCACTCACCTTTCGCTGTGATCGATTGTTCACGGGGTTGGATAAACCAGCTTTTGCCCGTGAGGGTGAGAAACCAGGCCAGTCGTTTCCCCGTGACAGTTTTGGCTTTGGCGGCGGGTTCTTGATAGAGATTTTCCAGCGCCGTTAGGGAAAGTTCCCACACTTCCTTCGGCTGCACCAGATCGATCAGGCTACGAATGCCCTGCACCTGCCGAAAGGCGGCAGCTTCCTGACTATACTGAGAGCGCTGCTGAAAGCGTCCCAAGAGTTCCGCAATCTCCATTGCGACCCAGTGGTAGCCCAATTGTTTAGTGTGTCCGTAGAGCCATTCCAGTGGGGTGACGGTGATGTTGTGGGCTTGGTCGCGATCGACCCAGTAGAGACAGAGGGCATGAATGATCATTTCCAGGGGATGTTCGCCCCGCTGGGTAAAGGTTTGAATAAACCAGTCCCGTTGGGCTAAGTTGCCCTGTTGAATCTTAATGACACACATCAGTGAGTCAAACATTTCACTCGTCCAGGTCTTCGCTTGTTGCCCTAATGTGGCAAAGGCGAGGGCTTCATTCAGGCTTTCGGGAGTGCCTTTTTGGAGCAATGCCAGAATAAATATGACTCCACTTAAGGAGGGGAAGTAAGCTTTGCGCTTGTTGATTGTCTTCCGATAGGCGGCGAGGGCGGTGGTAAAGTTGGCGATCGCGCGATCGTCGGCTCCGGTTAAAAAGTCGATCCAGCCTTGTAAATCGGCGGCAAAGATCTGCTGCAGGGTGGGCAGGCGATCGAGTTCGGTCTGAGCAGCGGCAAATTGTCCTTGGATCAGGAGTTGTTCGATCAGCGCCAGCCGCAGTGCCAGGGGTGGATTTTCCGCTGCACAGTCCTGTCGCAATAACTCCAGGGGTTCGCGAAAGGGTACCAGATCCATCATGGCATCTTGCAGGACGCTCAGGAGGGCGGGTTGATACAGGTCGGGGGGCAGGGTGCGCATCCATTCGGCATCAAAGGGATTGAGGCAGATCAGCGGCAGCAATTCTTCCAGCCGAATACGTTGCCGTTGATAGCCATACTTGGTGTAATCGTCGAGTTGGGCTTGAATAAATTCCAGGTCATGCCGATAAAACCCAATCCGCACCTCGCGCATGAGTTGATCTTCGTTAAGATACATGCGCGGGCCATCGTGCCGCATTTTGGGGATGGTCATGTAGGTGTTGATGGCTTTCACATACTTTTCCAGGAGATTTTCCCGGACGACATGACGGGTGATAACTTCACTCACTAACGGATGACACTGAATATTCTGACCATATTCCTGGAGGATCAAGCCTTTGTTCGCGAGGCGATCGAGACTGGGTTTGAGCGTCGGCAAGACAAAATTTTTGTTGCCTTTATCCCGAATGCCAATTTGATTCAAACAGGGAATGATCGCCGCCCGACTGACCGATGAATAAATCACGGACAGCAATTGCATGATGCCTTGTTCGATCGGCGGCAGTGCAAAATAAGCTTTGGTCAGAATCTTGCGTTCTTCTTCTACCGACAGTTCGGGGTGGCTCATAGGGCAATCTGCTCAACGCCGGGATGGGACAAGGTCAAAGGGTTTGAGTTTACATCATACGGTAATTACCGAAATGCTTCTAGCCGCCCCTGCTGGAATGGGTCTGATGGCTTGACAAAACTGCTGAAACACCCAATCTGCGTCGGTTGTGTAGGTTGGGTTAGCGCCAGCGTAACCCAACTTAGCCATCACTGTGGGCACCTAAATCTGGGCAGGGCGCAAATCTCTGGGCAAAAACAAGATGCTGGGCTTGGGTGGCAGCCCCCCAAACCCCCCGGAATCGGAGGACGGCTGCGTCCCCCGAACCCCCTCCAGAGGGCAACGCTGGGGCTGCGCAGATAAACTCTAGTGGTGACGTGG
>JAIXVO010000083.1 GCA_027482985.1 Cyanobacteriota bacterium | reverse complement strand
GCCGCGATTACGCCCAAGACCAAGCTGTTTGTCCTGAATTCCCCCTCAAATCCCACGGGAGTTGTTTACAAGCCCGATGAAATTCGCGCCCTGGCAGAAGTGGTCGTGCGGAATAACCTCTATGTCGTGTCCGATGAAATCTACGAAAAACTGCTCTACGATGACGCGCAACATCTCAGTATCGGGGCGGTGAGTGCCAAAGTGTTTGAGCGGACGATCGTCAGTAGCGGGTTTGCCAAAGCGTATGCAATGACGGGCTGGCGCGTCGGCTTTTTGGCTGGAGCACCAGAATTAATCAAAGCTTGCTCCACCATTCAGGGACACAGTACCTCGAATGTCTGTACCTTTGCCCAGTATGGGGCGATCGCCGCGTTAGAAGGCTCCCAAGAGTCCGTCGAAACCATGCGCCAAGCCTTTGCCCAACGCCGCCAAGTCATCCTAGAGCGAGTGCAGGCCATGCCAGGATTAAGCTGTGTCGTCCCAGACGGGGCGTTTTACATCATGCCGAGCATCTTAGCCACCGGAATGTCCTCCCTAGAATTTTGTGAAGCCTTGCTAGTCGAACAACAAGTCGTCGCCGTTCCCGGCATCGCCTTCGGCACCGACGGCTACATCCGCATTTCCTACGCCACCGATCTAGACACCATCAACAAAGGCATGGATCGCCTAGACAAATTCGTGCGATCGCGCCTCGGCTAGTGGACTGTGGCGCGAGTAGACCAACTACCCGTAATGCAGGCTTGCAGCCTGGGCGGGCAAGATGCCCACCCCACGGGAGGCAAATTCATACCGTAGTCCACTAGAAACTGATCTAAGTAATTGGCAACACCCATTACCATCACCCACTACCCATTACCCGTTACCCATCACCCCAGCAGTTCCCTGCTGATTGCAACAAAACATCAAGCAAATATTTCAGATTGTTGCAACCCCGCCCCTCTCTGCCTGTCGGGGCAACACTCCGTAGTAAAGTGATGGGCATTAGCTCTGTGAGTGATATATCAACAAGGGAAAAAACTCATGGTTCAGCGTGGTTCAAAAGTCCGCATTATGCGTAAAGAGTCCTACTGGTATCAAGACGTTGGTACGGTAGCCTCCATTGATCAAAATCCTGCGATTAAATATCCTGTCATCGTTCGCTTTGAAAAGGTGAACTACACCGGTTACAGCGGCAACGCTGGTGGTATTAACACCAACAACTTTGCCCTGGCGGAACTGGTGGAAGTTGAACCGCCCAAGAAGAAACCCGCTGCCGCTAAAGCAGAAGGTTAATTCCGACTGGGATTTTCACGAACGCTCAAGTTTGGAACTGATGCAGGGTCGGATGCTGCGGTACACTCCAAGTTAGTTGGACGTGATTTCTACCCAAATTCGCCTGTGCCAGAACTACCCGAAGTTGAGACTGTTAAACGGGGACTGAATCAAGTCACCCTCAATCAAATTATGACGGGTGGGGATGTGTTGCTCGATCGCACCATTGCCCACCCTTCTTCTATTACAGATTTTCTCGCCGGACTCAAAGGCACCGCGATCGCCCAATGGCACCGACGCGGCAAGTATTTATTAGCAGAACTCACGACTCCCGCAGTTGGCGGGCTTGAAGACCTGCAACGGCTCACTCCACCCGCATATCTAGGCGTTCACTTACGGATGACGGGGCAACTGCTGTGGGTCACGCCCGACACGCCCTTGCACAAACATACGCGGGTGCGACTCTTGTTTGAGGGCGATCGCGAATTGCGGTTTGTCGATCAGCGGACGTTTGGGCAAATGTGGTGGGTGCCGCCGGGAGTGGAGCCACCGACGATCATGACGGGCTTACAGGCGTTGGGGCCAGAACCGTTTTCGGACGAGTTTTCGATCGCCTATTTTCGCGATCGCTTGCAGCATCGGCAGCGTCCCATCAAGAATGCGTTATTGGATCAGGCGATCGTGGCAGGCATTGGCAATATTTACGCCGATGAAGCCTTATTTATGACGGGCATTCGACCGCACAAGTTATGTCATCGCTTGACGCGGAAACAAATTCAGCAACTCCGAGACAACATCATCAAAGTCCTGGAAATTAGCATCGAAGCGAAAGGCACCACGTTTGATAGTTTTCGCAGTGTGGAAGGGATTAACGGCAATTATGGCGGCATGGCCTGGGTGTATGCCCGTGATGGTGAACCCTGTCGCACCTGTGGCGCAGTCATTGAACGGCTGAAACTAGCAGGGCGATCGGCCCACTTTTGTCCTAAATGCCAGCGGTGAAGCTGTAGTTGCAACGGGTAGAGTGGCAAGGCTGCAACAATGGCTCACATCCCACGCGATCGCCTGGAAGCCCTCACCTGTCGTCTGGTGGTGGATGGCAGGAGAGTGCCGCGTAGTCCGGAAGTCATCCGGTGGCTGTTTTGGCGGGAGACGGTGCCCGAACCTGTAGGGCGCTTCACTTACTTTGATATCAATCCTCGCAATCGTTCCGCTGAGTTTGGCTATTTCGTTCAGCCCCAATACCGCAATCAGGGCATGGGTACAGCGATGTTGACGATCGCCTTTACGCATCTATTCACCACCACGGATTTCCACAAGCTGTACTGTCAAACGGGTGCTTTCAACGCCCCCTCAATTCGGTTACTCGAAAAATTGGGATTGCATCGAGATGGCATTTTGCGAGAGCATCACGAACTCGATGGGGTGCTTTGGGACGATTATGTTTACAGCCTGTTGCGGCGAGAATGGCAGGATCCTGGCGCAACGGGGCTGACCTTCACTGTCGCCACCGAAAAGGGACAGAAATTCTCGTAAAATCAAAACATTCTTTATGGCACTGATTCCATGACCTACTGTCTCGGTATCCTGACAAAGTTTGGCTTGGTCATGGCCGCAGATTCCCGCACCAACGCTGGTGTCGATTACATTTCCACCCATCAGAAGCTCTTTGACTTTTCCCAACCGGGAGAACGCATCGTCTTGATTTGCACTGCGGGCAATTTGTCGATTACGCAGGCGACTCTGAACTTATTGCGGCGAGACTTGCAGACCCAGGCAGAACTGAACCTCCATACCCTGCCGAGTTTGTATGACATTGCTCGGTACGTGGGAACAAAATCGCGGGAAATTCAGGATCAGGATCGCCCGTGGATGGAGCGGGATCATATCGACTCCCAATGTACCTTTCTGGTGGGGGGACAGGTGCCGGGGGAAGAACCGGGCTTATTTCTGGTTTACAGTCAGGGTAATTGCATTCAAGTGTCCAAAGACACGCCCTTTTTGCAGATTGGGGAAGCCAAGTATGGGAAGCCGATTCTCGATCGCATTCTCTCCTTTGACACTTCCCTCAATGCTGCTGCCAAATGTGCCCTGCTGTCGCTCGACTCCACCATGAAATCGAATATTTCCGTGGGGCCACCCATCAACCTGACGATGTATGAAACCGACACGTTTAAGATTCGGTATGAGTTGAAGTTGCGATCGGGCACCCCTTACCTGCTGCAAATTCGGCGAATGTGGGAAGGTGCCCTGCGGGAAGCCTTCGATAACACGCCCGACATCGACTGGGAAAAACAAGCCTTCGCATCGGATGAAGATCTTTAGGGCGGGGGCTAAGGGCGATCGCGCCCCAGATCCCTTGAGCGGCTGCGCTAGTAGACGGCGGTAGGATGAGGTCTACCATGCGTCGTGCAGCGGTTTCACCTGGGCAGGCAAGATGCGCCCCCTAAGGGATGCCCACAGTCATGCAGGCTTCACTCAGGTTAGCGAAAGGGGCGAATTTGGCTGCGATGAATCCACCCGCCGCCACACGCCTGGGTGGAATACCAGTCATTCGTCGGCTCGGCATAAATCTGAATCACCGTCATCTCCGCGATCGCGCATTTTACCGCGCCGCCAGGAGTAGACCGGACATTCGAAGGCGGGTCAAAGACCAGAACATGGCCCATATCTTCCGAGTCCCTGGTCTGTCGGGCAGAACAAACAATACTGAGCATATTGCGGGTAGCCGGAGATTGCGGCTTGTACTCTTTCCCGTCTACCGTCCACAGTCCTCTCCCACAGTGTGCACTGGCGACCACTCGTTCCCGTCCCAGATAGTAGGTAAAGCCCGACCACCAACTGGCCGATTGTCCATTCCGTTGAATCGAAGCGGTATCTAACCGAATCGTTTGCCCCCCCGACGCTTTGCCCAGCACCAGCATTTCGGCCTGAGCGGGTGGGGGCGGTACTAGTGCGATCGCCGCAACCGCGATCGCGGCAATATGAATCCTGTTCATCTCAAACATCCCCAATGGTCAACAAAAATAACTCCTTTAGCATTCCCCCCGCATCGTCACGATGGATAACCGATCCCAGAAAGAGCTACAAGTTGCCAACCCTGGTGCGGCCGCGATCGCCCGTTTGGATTGATTCTAGATATTTTGACTACCAATTTAGTTGGGTGAAGTTGATAGGTTGAGATTGACTTTACCAACTTCAACTGTCGTTTGGAGAGAACGCGTGTATGCAACGAAGACGGATTCCCCTGTTCCTGAGTGGGGTTTTGGTCAGTTTGGTGCTAGTGCTGGGGTGGCAACTGACCCACTCCACGCCCGCTTACTCGCAACGGGGGAATCTGTTAGTGTCTGCGGCTGCCAGCCTCAAAGAAGTTTTGGCAGAGATCAAACCGCTGTTTGAAAAAGCCAATCCTGGGGTGACCGTGACCTTCAACTTTGGGGCTTCTGGAGCACTGCTGCAACAAATTGAACAAGGCGCACCCGCCGATATTTTCATTTCAGCCGCCAAACGGCAAATGGATACCCTAGATCAAAAAGGGGAATTAGTCCCAGGCACACGGGGCAACCTGGCAAACAATAAATTAGCGTTGATTGCACCGCAAGACTCGAAAACCGTCAACAGTTTTAAGAGTTTGGCAAAACCAGAAGTGAAGCGAGTGGCAATGGGTGAACCGCGTAGTGTTCCGGCGGGGCAGTATGCCGAACAAGTGTTACAAAAACTGAACTTGATGGATCAGGTGAAGCCCAAACTCGTCTATGCCAACAATGTCCGCCAAGTGCTGGCAACGGTGGCCAGTGGCAATGCGGATGCGGGGCTGGTTTATGTCACCGATGCCAAGATTTCGGATCGGGTGAAGTCTGTGGCGATCGCGGATGACAAGCTCCATGATCCAATCGTCTACCCGATGGCGGTACTCAAGGGCAGTAAAAATCAAGACGCTGCCAAAACTTTCTTAAAATTTCTGACCGGGAATCCCGCTAAAACTGTGTTGCGCAAGTATGGCTTTATCGTGCCGAAGTAAACAGCACTACAGACCCATTGCGCACAAAATAACGGTAGTTCCTTGGGGCGAAGTTGACCCGCATGCTGATCCAGACCTGGCTGTGAGCGATTCGCTGGAGCCTCAGTGGACTGACCAACGCTATCAATCGCTTGGAGTTGCGGCATGCATGAACCCACGACCATCCCGATGGATCTTTCGCCCCTCTGGATTTCGCTCAAAGTCTCGGCGCTAGCGACGATCGCGACCTTCGTCATCGGGATTGCAGTCGCTTACTGGATGCTGCATTATCGGGGGTGGGGCAAGTCCCTGTTAGAAGGGCTTTTGGTTGCGCCGCTGATTTTACCGCCAACCGTAGTGGGCTTTCTGCTGCTGTTGGTGTTTGGCAAAAATGGTCCCGCTGGACAATGGCTGCAACGTTTCGACTTAAGTGTGGTCTTCACCTGGTACGGAGCTACTCTGACCGCAATGGTGGTGTCTTTCCCGCTGATGTATCGCACGACACTGGGAGCCTTTGAACAAATTGATCATAATCTTCTAGCCGTAGCACGGACGCTCGGTGCGTCGGAATGGAAAGTGTTTCGCCGGATTATGTTGCCACTGGCCTTACCGGGGGTGTTAGCGGGCACCAGCCTGGCGTTTGCGCGGGCATTAGGGGAGTTTGGAGCGACTCTGATGTTAGCAGGCAATATTCCTGGACAAACCCAAACCATTCCCATGGCGATCTATTTTGCTGTCGAAGCAGGAGCCATGCAGGAAGCCTGGTTTTGGGCGATCGCGATTATGTTGATTTCCTGCTCTGGCATCATTGCCGTGAATTTTTGGCAGGAAATGCGTCAACAGCGGCGATCGCGCATCCAATGGCACTCCGACTCCCATCCATCTAGCCCCCCAACGCTGAACCCGGTCACCGTTACCGCTCCTGCCGCGCAGATCAGGACTCCACTCCTATCTGGCTTAGTCGTAGACATTCAAAAGCGGTTGGCAAATTTTGATCTGGATCTGCGGTTTGATCTCACGGAATCTACCCTGGGAATTTTGGGGGGATCAGGCACTGGCAAAAGTATGTTGATGCGCTGCATTGCCGGGATGGAAACCCCCACCCAGGGGCGCATTGTGTTGAATCAACGCGTGCTGTTTGATGCCAAACAGGGGATTAACCTGCCGAGCCGCGATCGCAAAGTGGGGTTTTTGGTGCAAAACTATGCCCTATTTCCACACCTGACGGTGGCTCAAAATATTGCCTTTGGGTTACCCAAACGGCTCCGGCGATCGTCCGCCAGTGCCGTCAAAGCGCAGGTGGAAGCACAACTCGCCGCGATGCAGTTACAAGGCTATGGCGATCGCTATCCGCAGCAACTCTCAG
>JAIXVO010000765.1 GCA_027482985.1 Cyanobacteriota bacterium | reverse complement strand
GGATCAAGACCCGCTGGGGGGTGGCTATCACCTGATTCAGTCGCGCATCGGGATTGGCGCGGGGGGCATGTGGGGACGGGGCTTACATCAGGGCACCCAAACGCAACTCAGCTTTATTCCAGAGCAGCATACAGACTTTATTTTTGCGGCGATCGGGGAAGAATTGGGCTTCGTCGGCGCGATGCTGGTACTCGTGGCCTTCTGGCTGATCTGCTTGCGGTTGGTGATCATTGCGCAGAATGCAAAGGATAATTTTGGCTCTTTGATTGCGATCGGCGTGTTTTCGATGATCGTATTCCAGGTGACGGTGAATGTCGGGATGACGATCGGCCTCTCGCCCGTGACGGGAATTCCATTGCCGTTCTTGAGTTATGGGAAGTCGTCGTTGTTGATGAACTTTTTGGCGCTGGGGGTGGTGGAGTCCGTGGCCAACCATCGGCAGCGGCTCAAATTTTAGCGCGATCGCTCAGCAGACTTATAAAGAGTTGCCTCGCCTCAGTGGGGATAGCTTTTATTCTGAGTGGCTTCATTTTGGGGGCGGTCAGCCTGTAAGCTGAATGAAGCCATTCATTACTGAAAACATCATGATTTTGCCCGGTTCAGCAGTTCGTGTCATTAATCCCAGCGATACCTATTTCCAGTTTCAGGGCTTGGTGCAGCGTGTCAGCGATGGCAAAGTGGCGGTGCTCTTTGAAGGCGGCAATTGGGATAAGTTGGTGACGTTTCGGTTGTCGGAGTTAGCGGAAGTGGATTTGGCGGCGGGTAAGAAAAAAGGGAAATAGCTTCAAATGCGGGTGCGAATTTGGCGGTTTGCGCAGATAATTAGAACACATGAATTATTGCCCCTCGCTTGAACGACTTTATGCGTTTGCCCCTGCCTCAGTTTGCGGCGACCGATCGCCATCCTGACCATTTTGCGGAAGTGGTGGAAACTTCGACGACGGAGTTTTTAGCCCAATGTCTCGACTCGGAAACGTTGAGTTTTTCCACCATGCCGCCGTTTGGCAGTTGGGTGAAGGCGATGGAGGAGGAAGGCGGCAATCTGGTCTATGGGGTAGTCTATTTTGCCTCCACCAGTCCGATTGACTCGGTGCATCGGGCTAGAGCGTTGGGCTTATCGCTGCAAGAATTGCGGGAGCAACAGCCGCAGATTTTTGCCATGTTGAAAACCGAATTCCGAGCCGCGATCGCGGGCTTTCAACCCTATCGGACGGTGGGCGATCGCGCCACACCGGAAGCAGGCATGATTTATCAACATTTGCCACCCCGTCCGCCCCAATTGCACCAGGCAGTTTTTGCCTGCACCTCAGCGGAAGTGATGCAATTTACGGAAAAGTTGGACTTTTTGCGATCGCTGCTGCAAATGCCTTCAGTCCCCGTAGATGCGTTAATTGCCGCGACCTTACGAGAAATTTACCAGTTACGCCAAGCCGACCGAGACTGGCTGGTGCAGGCAGGGCGGACGCTGGGTGTCTTGCTGAAGGATGATTACGATCGCCTGCGCGCCATTCTCAATCAGATCCATTTCTAGAGAGGGATTCTCTTCACAGCAGGTTTGCGGTTCTGATAAGAGGGAGATACTGCCGTAAAAAGCGGCTTTATGCGCTGTTTCCCTACCCGCTAGCTGCATGATGGAATTCGCTCTGCATTTTTTTAACGAAGAACCGATTGTCTCTTTTGCGATCCTGCTGGCCGTCATTTTGCTGGTGCCGCCCCTCTTCGAGCGCTTGCGTCTGCCGGGATTGGTCGGTCTGTTAGTCGCAGGCGTGGTCCTCGGTCCGAATGGGTTGAAGTTGTTTGACAATACCTCCGACACCATGAGCCTGCTTTCGGATATTGGGCTGGTGTATTTGATGTTTGTGGCGGGGTTGGAAGTTGAACTGGAGCAATTTCAGCGAACCAAACTGAAGTCGATTGGGTTTGGTAATTACACCTTTTGGGTGCCTTTGATTACCGGCACCGCGATCGGGCGGCTATTCAACTTTGATTGGAATGCGTCCTTCCTGATTGGCTCCCTGCTGGCTTCCCATACGCTGCTGGCGTATCCAATTGTGAGTCGGTTGGGGGTGGTCAACAATGAAGCCGTCACCGTCACGATCGGCGCGACCATTTTTACGGACATTGGCGCGTTGCTGGTGCTGGCGATTTGCGTAGGTGTGCATTCTCGCGACTTTACCCCCTTCCGCTTCGCCTTTTTGTTAGGCAGTTTGGCGATCTATACCGTCGTTGTGTTGGTGGGGATTCAGCGGTTGGGACGGGCAGTATTTGCGCGATCGGATGAAGAAAGTAAACAGTTTTTGTTTGTCTTGCTGGCGCTCTTTTTAGCCGCAGTGGGAGCGCAGTTGATTGGGGTGGAGAAAATCGTTGGGGCGTTTTTAGCGGGACTGGCGGTGAATGGGGTGGTGGGTGATGGTGCGACGAAAGAACGCATTGTCTTTGTCGGTAGCGTCCTGTTTATTCCCATCTTTTTTGTAGACATGGGGCTGTTGATTAATGTCCCGGTGTTTATCCAAAATCTGACTTCAGTGCAATCGCTGGGACTGACGATCGCGATCGTCCTGGGGCTGATTGGCAGTAAGTTTGTCGCGGCGTTGCTGGCAAAGCTGACCTATGGCTACACCTGGCGTGAACAAATTGTCATGTGGTCATTGTCCCTCCCCCAAGTGGCAGCAACGTTGGCGGCGACGTTAGTCGGCTTTCGGGCGGGGATTTTGTCGGAGGATGTGTTGAATAGTGTGATTGTGTTGATGCTGGTGACGGCGACGCTTGGTCCCGTGTTAACGGCGCAGTTTGCCCCCGATTTGCCCACATCGTCAGGTCGGCGAGAGCCACAGGAAGTAGCAACCGCATTGGAGCCATCAGCAGCCAATGGAGCCGCCGATTTTACGGTCGTTGTGCCAGTTCACAATCCTCAGACCGAACAGTGGTTACTGGAGTTGGCGGCGATGCTGGCGCGACCATTGGGGGGGCAATTGGTGCCCCTGGCGATCGCCACGGCGCGATCGCAAATGGCCGATCCTCAACTGGCAACAGCCATCCAGCGGAGTCAAACTTTGTTAGCAACAGCGGCAATGGTGAGTCGTGAGCAGGGTGTCCAGACAACGCCAGTGGTGCGTATTGATGACAGTATTGGTCAGGGCATTAGTCGCACCAGCCGGGAACGGGAGGCTAACTTGATTGTCATGGGTTGGAGCCGACGAACAGGCTTCCAGGCGCGACTTTTGGGCAACTTGATTGATAATGTGTTGTGGTCAGCTCATTGCCCAGTGGCGATCGCCCGCCTCCTCGACTCCCCCACTCAATTTCGCCGCATTCTGGTGCCTGTTGAGAATTTGCACCAACCCGCGCAATTGGTGTTGCGACTGGCGCAGGTGTTGGCCGCCAATCAGCAAGCTCAGGTGACGCTATTGCATGTGTTATCTCCCACGCTGGGCGATCGCCGTCCTTCCCGCAGTGTCGCTGACCGCGCCGCCTCAATTCAGACGCAGTTAGCGCAATTAGCAGCCACTTATGCCTTTCAAACGTCAGTGACAGTAGAAGTCCAGGTGAATGATCAAATTGCGACCGCGATCGCCACTGCCGCTCGCGCCTACGATTTAGTCATCCTGCAAGTGTCTCCCCGCCACCTGATTTCGGTGGGGTTGCCACTCAGTGACCTGACCACTCAAACCGTAGAAAAAATTGATTGCTCCATTCTCTTGTTAGGATCGAGACCGCAATACGCTATTTCGGTTGACTCTTTCTTGAGTCGTTATCCTGTGTCCTTAGCAATGCAGGAAACCGTCTAACCTTGCTCGTGATGATCAATTTCATTTAATGAACTTGGAAATTGCGGTACACTATGCAGATTATGTTCAGTAGTTGAACAGATTGATTGCATCTACGAGTGTTTTCCTGACCCCAATTTAAAGTTTTTTTTGCTGAAAAAATAGTCGCGCTGGTTCCCTGTGTTTCACGACTAAAGCCTGACTGTAAACTGTCAGCGGTTGATTCAATCCCGATCCTGAACTGATACATGGGCTTGAATCAATGTGAGGATAGCATTTCTAGCTTTGTATTAGACCTGAAGTATGGTTACTCCATCACCGTCCACAACTGGGTCAACACTCAGAATTTTGTTAATTGAAGATAATGACATCAGCCGGCAGTTAATGAGCGACTTTTTGATCGACTCTGGCTACGACGTTGTTGCTATGGCGGAAGTAAGTTCGTTCCCTACCGTGATGACGCAGTTCGCCCCGAACCTGATCTTGCTTGACCTGAAACTACCGGATGTTGATGGGTATCAAATTCTCCAAGACCTCCAGCAGACTCCTCACTGGCAGCAGATTCCAGTGATTGTGGTGTCTGCCTTTGCGTTTGAGGCCGATCGCAATCGGGCTTTGGAGTTGGGGGCGAAACAATATTTGGTGAAACCGATTAAGCTTAGTGAGTTAACTCAGGCGATCGCTGTGGAAGCCGCTTGTTTAGCCGTCTAATTATTCTGGTGGCAAAGGATTTGTGCCACTGGGGGTGGATGTATCTGAGGCAACATCGGTAACCTGAAGATTAATAAATTGTTCGACCACTTGCGTCAACTGTTGCACCGTTCTGCCCGCATCGGCAATTTGTGCCTCTAATTCGGAAACGAGTAGAGTTGCAGCCTGTAATTGATTGAGGGTGGCTTCCAGGGCGGAGCGGGTTTGATTCCGGAACTCTTCAACGTTCATACTGAGTTGTGACGCGATTGGATGTGTCTAATATAAAACATCTAAATTCGGTACTATTCCGTAAAACTACTTTCCTTTGATTAAAGTATTGATGCGGAAAAGAGGTCGGTTCAGATGCCAGAATTCACTTTAAGATCGAATCAGTCGTGAGCTTGCTAGGAATTGTTGGGTGTCTGTGAAGCCGCTGCCATTACTCCAAGATCCTGACCGACTGGAAACTCGCTTGAAGGAGATTCCGCCGGAGCCAGGGGTGTATTACATGAAAGACACCAGCGATCAGGTGCTTTACATTGGCAAGTCGAAAAAGCTGCGATCGCGGGTGCGCTCCTATTTTCGGGATGACCACTACCACAGCCCCCGCATCGGCATGATGGTGCGCTTGGTGGCGGATATTGAATTTATCGTCACCGATACAGAAGCCGAAGCCTTGGCGCTCGAAGCCAATTTGATTAAGCAGCATCAGCCGCACTACAACGTTCTCCTCAAAGACGACAAAAAATATCCCTGGCTTTGTATTACATGGTCAGAGGACTACCCCCGTATCTTCATCACTCGCAAGAAGCATCTCAGTAAAAAAGCGGATCGGTTCTACGGTCCCTATGTGGATGTGGGCTTGTTACGTCGCACTTTGAGCTTAGTGAAGCGAATTTTCCCCCTGCGGCAACGACCCCAACCCCTATTTCGCGATCGCCCCTGTTTGAACTACGACATTGGGCGCTGTCCAGGAGTATGCCAACGGTTGGTAACGCCAGAGGACTACCATAAGACTGTCCGCAAGGTGGCGATGGTGTTTCAGGGGCGCACCGATGAACTGGTGGAGATTTTGCTGGGGCAGATGGAGAAAGCGGCTGCGGATTTGAACTTTGAGACCGCTGCCCGGATTCGCGATCAAATTGCGGGGATTAAAAATCTGGCGGCTGACCAAAAAGTGGCACTGGCGGATGATACCGTGTCGCGGGATGCGATCGCCCTGGCCGCAGACGACCATCATGCCTGTATTCAGTTGTTCCAGATGCGGGCGGGGCGGTTAGTCGGGCGGTTGGGATTCGTCGCAGATGCCCAATCGGGGACACCAGGAGAAATTCTGCAACGGGTATTAGAGGAGCATTACCAATTAGTTGATCCAGTAGAAATTCCGGCAGACATTCTGGTGCAGCATGATCTCCCGGATAGTGACATCTTGGCGGAGTTTTTGAGCCAGACGAAGGGGCGGAAAGTCGCGATCGTCCATCCCCAACGGCAGACCAAAGCCGATTTGCTGGAGATGGTAGAACGGAATGCCCATTACGAACTGGCGCGGACGCAGCGAGTGGCCGATCGCAACACTCAGGCAATGCAAGACCTGGCGGAGTTGCTCGACTTGCCCGATCTGCCGCGCCGGATTGAAGGCTATGATATTTCTCACATTCAGGGGTCGGATGCGGTCGCGTCACAGGTGGTGTTTGTGGATGGCTTACCCGCCAAGCAGCACTATCGCCATTACAAGATCAAAAATCCTACGGTGAGATCGGGGCATTCGGATGATTTTGCGTCGATGGCAGAAGTGATTGGGCGCAGGTTCCGCAAATATGCCGCCAAGAAAGAGCAGGGTGAATTGTTACGGAGCGAAGAGGTGTCGGTACTCGATCGCCATGTTTCTGCCACCGCCGATTTTCCAGACTTGATTATGATCGATGGCGGCAAAGGGCAGTTGTCGGCAGTGGTGGAGGTG
>JAIXVO010000830.1 GCA_027482985.1 Cyanobacteriota bacterium | reverse complement strand
GGATTTTTACTTAACGGTAGTCTCGTTCCGGTTCGGTTTGAGTTTTTTCGAAATTGGAGACATCGTAGAGGTAACGGGTAATTTCTTCTTCTAAACGGTGGATGAGATACGGTTCCAGGCTATTGGCGTGCCGAAGGGCAGCGAGATAGCCGTCAATATACATCCGCAAGTCATCGAAGCGATAACCCCGGTTCCAGAGATCGACCAGGGCATCAGACAAGCGTTGGTAAAAGCGGATGGTTAAGGTGTCCTGCAACATAAGTTCCGAGAGAAGCTAGAGAATGCGAAACCGATGGCTGATGCAATGCACAGTAATCTTTATTCAATAATTTACAAGATGGCTCCGGCAAATTATTACTGCAATAACCTTATTTTAACTTTAATAAAGGCTGATCTTGTGTTTTTATCGCTTTTTGTAAGGATGAACTTCATATCAGCCGACTGAAAGATAGAGATCGCGGCTAGCGTAACACTCATTACAAACTCGACACTGAGGCTTTGTTAGATTGATAGGCACAAATCCGAAGGAAGTCGAGCCTCTGTGGGAGCTTTTTGTATTCAGATTATTGAAGGGAACCCCCATTTGCGATCGCTACTCGGTTGGCATCTGCAACAAGCTGGATATACAGTCTACCAGTCGGCGGACTTACATCAAGCGCGGGATGTGTTCCATCATCGTCAGCCCTCTCTCATTATCCTGGATTCGGAACTGCCGGATGGAGATGGGATTGAGTTTTGTCGTTGGCTGCGGCAACAGCAGACCCTGATTCTGATGTTGTCGGCTCGCAATACCGAAGCGGACATCGTGGAAGGGCTGCGAGCCGGAGCCGATGATTACTTGACCAAACCCTTTGGGATGCAGGAATTTTTGGCGCGGGTGGAGGCGTTAACCCGCCGCCGGGTTGCCATGCTGCCCCCCGCTGCCCTGGATTGCGGGGACTTACAAATTGATCTGGTGCATCGGCGGGTGCGCTTTAAGGGCGATTTGATTGAACTTACACCCCAGGAATTCAGTTTGCTGTATGTGCTGGCGCAAGCGGGTGGGATGCCCTTAAGTCGGTCGGAGTTGCTGCAACGCGCCTGGCCTGATGAGATTGATAATCCGCGCACGGTGGATACCCATATTTTGTCGTTGCGGAAGAAAGTTGAAACAGATCCCCGTCAGCCCAATTTGATTCAAACTGTGCGGAATGTGGGGTATCGCCTGAATCTCGAAAGTTTGACCCCGAAAACGCCGGGAAATGATTTTGCCGCGAATCGCCGTCAGCCCATTAGTCCCAGTCATTCGCAACGATTGGCAGTGAGCGATCGCGGGTTGTCCAACGGGCGCTAGCCACTCAATAATTTATCTAACAACAAAAAACTACGCAATTTCCCTGTTGTCGAAAGGGTGAGGACTCTGCATCATGAGGCTGGTGTGTCAGATCTGTGATCTGGGTGCTCAGCCAATATTCGGATAGAGCAGGAGAAGATTTAATGCGCAATTTTTTGATTTTGGCAAAACTGTCCCCAGTGCTGGCGATCGCCGGACTGGGCTTTTTTATGGCGATGCTGGAGGGCGATCGCGCTCAGGCGGCGGAACCGCAACTGGAGTCAACACCGTTGGCCGAAATCCAGACGGTAGCCGAACTGGATGCCACCGTTCCAACTATATCCAGCCTGGATCAAGTCACCTCGGTATCCCAATTGACCGACGTGAAGCCGACCGATTGGGCGTTTCAAGCCTTGCAATCGCTAGTGGAGCGATATGGCTGCATTGTGGGCTATCCCGACAAAACCTTTCGCGGCAATCGTGCCCTCAGTCGCTATGAATTTGCGGCGGGGTTGAATGCCTGTCTCGACAAAATTCAAGAATTGCTCGCTGCCAGCACTGCCGATTTTGCCCGCAAGGAAGACCTGGACAAATTAAAGCGCATGGTGGAGGAGTTTGCCCCGGAACTGGCGGCACTCCGAGGTCGAGTCGAAGCGCTGGAGGTGCGATCGGCCACCCTGGAAAAACAACAATTTTCCACGACCACCAAATTATTTGGGCAGGTGGTGATGGGCGTGCAGGGGCGCAACAGTCCCGATATTCAACTGGCAGGCTTTGGGTTTAACGACAACTCGGATCAAATCAATGTCATCACCAATGCCCAACTCAGCCTGTTTACGGCGTTGAGCGATCGCAGTCTGTTGTTTACAGGGCTGCAAGCCGGCACAGGCCGAAGTTACTCCCAGTTGCTCACCAACAACGTGCTGTTGGGCTACGAAGGCGACACGGGCGGCTCCTTGCAACTCAGTGACCTGACGTTCCGCCATCTATTTGGCAGCAACTTTGCCGTCATTGTGGGGGCGAAAGGCGTGAACATGGTTAACGTGTTTCGCGGCTCCAACCGGATTGAAAGTGCGGGGCAGGGGCCACTCTCGTTCTTCGCCCAGCGGAATCCGGTGTTAAACCTGGGTTCGAGCGGTGGTAGCGGCAATAATGCCGGGGTCGGGTTTGATTGGCAAATTGGGCCTCGCTTCTCGTTGCAGGGGGTCTATTTTGCCAACCGTCCCGAAGATCCAGGCAATGGCGGGTTGTTCGGCGGGCAAAATGGCGGCACCACCGTCGGCGCACAACTGACGATCGCCCCCACCGATACCCTCGATTTGGCCTTCAGCTATGCCAATTCCTACTCGCCCTCTGGCTTCCTGGGGACGGGCACAGGGGACGATCAGGTGGCGTTACCGACCGCGATCTCGCCATTTGTCCGGGCACCGATTCAAACCAATGCGATCGGGGGCACCATTTCCTGGCGGCTCAGTTCTCGGCTCACGCTGGGCGGTTGGGCAGGCTACACCAACTCCGAGTTGAAAGGCTTTGGCGGCAACGTTAAAACAATCAACTGGATGGCCTTCCTCAACTTCCCCGATTTATTTGGGGCAGGACATTTGGGCAGCATCTACGTGGGTCAACCTCCCGCGATTTTCCAGAGTGATCTGCCGCTGGGACGCAACGTGCCGGATTTTGCTAGCAATGGGAATGTGTTTGCAGCGGGACCAGGTGGACAGCCCAACCGCACGACCCATGTGGAAGCCTTTTATCGCTATCGAGTCAGTGACAACATCAGCGTCACGCCGGGGGTGATTGTGATTTTCAATCCCAACAACAATGCGAATAATGACACGATCGCGATCGGGGTGCTCCGTACTACCTTCTCGTTCTAATGTGCCAGTTAGCACTGTGGCTATAACGGGTAGGATTTTACCCGCAATCGGGGCATTTTGTTGATCAGGAAGCCCAAAGTCGCGCTACTCACTGAACTTAGAAAAAATGTGAGGACTGGATGAACTGTTCGCGATCGTGGGAACTTTTTCAGCCGTCCGGCCTTCTGACGACTCAACTTTGTGTCATTTGCACGGATCGAATCCCGTTCATTCACTGTCTTGAGAGAGGATTACCAGGATGATTCAACCCACTCGGCTTGTCATTGGTTTAGGGCTGCTAGCCAGTAGCCTGACCCTGACCACCGCCGCCCACGCCGATATCCCCATTACTGGCGGCCAGGTGACTGGGGATGCCGCCTTCTTCACGCCCACCAACGTCCCCACCAGCCCCGCTCAACCCCTACTGCGGAATGGCACCCCCGTTTTATTTGACACCGCCATTCAAACCTTACGCATCGATACCCCCAACGGCTCCACCACCACCTCCCGCTTTCTGCCCAGCGCCGCCCGCTTCACGGATGTCAATGCCAATAGCCGTCCTGATAGTGGCGATACGGGACGCTTGGAAGGAGCCTTATCCGGGGTCGCCTTCAACCGCCTGGGATCGCCCGTCTTCTTCCAAAACATCCCGACGGCGTTGAATTTCACACTGACGGCTTTTAACCCAGTGTTTACCGATCCGGGAAGTTTAATTAATCCGCAACAGGCAGGCACCGCGCCGCTCTTGTTTTTGCCTGGGGTGAATGTGCGCCTGTCGGATACTTCCAGCAGTGCCTTTACCTCGCGCTTCGGGATTCTGGAAACGGGTCCCTTTGCCGCCAACTTAACCGGGGATTTCATCGGTCTGCCTTCCGATTTGCAACTGCGTCCGGCGACGGGCGAGGTGATTTTGGTGCCGTTGCTGTTAGAACGCCGCGTCAAGTTTGACTTTCGGGGCAATAATGCTCGCGTGACAGACGCATCTTTTGGGGCTGACCCGCGCACTGGTCGCAACGAGTTGAACTTTGAAGGCACCGTCAACGATTTTCAGGTGCAGAGTGTCGGCACACCAGGCACGCGGGAATTCAAGATTACGGGATCGGGCACCCTCGATATCACCCTGACAGGGCCGTTTGAAATTCGGCGAGATAGCTTAAATCTGAATACAGTCGCCCCTGGGCAAACCGTGGATTATCGGATTCAAGGCGAAGGTCCTGGCTTTTTTGGGGTGACGGGAGCCAACTCCTTCGCGTTTACAGGAACGGCTCGTCGGGATACCCAATTCCGGTTTGAGCAAAACGATCGCCGCTTTGAAGGGCGGAGTGGGGGCAATGTCTCGTTCGTGGTGAATGACACCCGCGACAACATCGATTTCCGCAACCCCACCTTCCGGTTTACAGTGCCCGTCGTGGGCGTTGAAACCATCACCACAACCGGTACGCCCTTCGTCTCCAGCCCACCGCTCCCTGCTGGTGGCAGCACCACGACGACCACGACCACAACCAGCGCCGTGTTCACTACAACAGTCTTCAACACCACCTCGATCAACATCTTCCCTGGTTACCGCAGTTTTCTGATTGAGCGATCGCGCGAAGACGACGACGACGATGATAATCAGGGCTATAGTCGCAACTTTGTGTACTACATCTATACGCCTCGTGGTGGGGCGACAGAAGTCGTGATTGAGCGCCAGGGCGATCGCATTCTAGTGGTCGATCGCACCGCAGTTCGAGGCCGCAAGCTGAAAAAGCGGGGTCAGGTGGTGGCGGCTTATCAAGTCATTGGCCTCCCCAGCCGCGTCTTTCCCGGCTTAACGGGGTTACGCCAACTGCCGCCCGAACAAGTCCCAGCGGCATCCCTGGATGATCCGGAACTGGACACGGCAACGGTGGAGGAGATGGCACCAGCAGCGATCGCGCCCGTGACTACACCCACTGCAATTCCAGTCGCCACCACCACCGCAGTGCCGACCATGACGAAATAATGGCAAGCAGGAGCCGAACCTGCGATCTAGTCGGGCTGGGGGATCTCTTAAAGCGATTCCTTAGCCCATCTGCAAATTTTGACCAAAACCCGCCGCCACCCAGCAAATTTGTAGCGTAAACTGTAAAGGCGGCTTTAAAAATGAAAATAAGCGCAACTAGAAGTTTAGTGCGCTTAATCCCTAACCCTTTCGGTGCAACGTACCCGTTTGTCCTTGATTCATACAGTAAGGGGAAATTCTGGGAAACCCTGCCCCGTTTAGACATTCTTTAGAATCCCCCTTAACCATTAGTTACGACGATCGCCTATGACCGTGCAAGTGCAATTCATGCCGGATAACGTGACGATTGCAGCAGAACCGGGAGAGCCACTGTTGCAAGTCGCCAGTCGCGCCGGAGTTTCCATTCCCACTGGTTGCTTAATGGGATCTTGCCACGCCTGCGAAGTCGAATTGGCTGACGGCAGAACCATTTGCAGCTGCATCAGCACCGTCCCCGCTGGCAACCCCGAAATGACGATTCACCTCTTTTCTGATCCCACCTGGTAGTTGAGGT
>JAIXVO010000123.1 GCA_027482985.1 Cyanobacteriota bacterium | reverse complement strand
ATCGGGGGTTAGGGCATGGGGGATAGGGGAGATCACAAGTGTGTGTGTGACGCGGACAGGAGTCAGCACTAACAGTCCGATGGAAAATTTAGGCATTAACATACCTGACACACCAAAATAGCTGCTCTCATCCCCTCACCCCTGCTCCCAGAGCGGGAGCAGGGGAACTAATCAAATCTTTCTCCCCTCGCCCATTTTGGGCGAGGGGGCGGGGGTGAGGGCGGTTTTGGTACGTGAAGTATATTAGTGCCAAAATTTAAGTATCGAGTTCAACCCGTCGAGCCAGGTTATATCATCCTCCAGCCAAAGAATGGATGCGGTTAGTCAGTTTTTGCGGATTAACCGCCAGAGCAGTTGGCAACCCGTTGGCGAGACCGGATGGCAGGAGTTGCGTCAGGTGGTGCCACAACTTGGTGGGCACTGTGCGGACACAGTCATCTGTTCCAAGGAGCAGTCCCTGGCGTGACCCTGCGGGATCGCTGGAACGCGGAGTACAAAGACCCCTAACGAGTCGTGACCGATTTGCTCCCCCAAACACCCATGGCCTGTAGAATCGCCTGCGGCCTTGGATCAACTGCTCGTGGGCAAGGTGAGCGTCGTGATAAGTCTCATGCGTGGCCTCGCGATTACGCTCAAACCCTGGCTCCCAGACTTCTTGACCCAAAATCTCATGGCGCTTACTTATGACTCTAGCTAAAGCCTCCTATGCTGTTAAAACCCTACCCTGATGAGGCGCGAGGGAGAGGCAGGAAGAAGTCAGGAGTCAGGAGTCACGAGGAAAAAAGGAATGGCAGAGACGGTGCCGCTGGCACGTCTCCATCAGGAGCGGAAGGGGAAGGGCGCAGAGAAGAATTCATGAACAACGTGCCTTCACCTCCATTCCCCATTCCCCAACCCCCAAATCCTGATACGTTAATAGGCGACGCAACTTTATTTGGTTCTGGCAGTTTTTATGACGGGTATTCCCACTTTGTCGATCGCCGATTTGCGGCAGCAGTTCCCCGGCTTGCAGGATAAAGCCTACTTTAACTATGGGGGGCAGGGGCCGATGCCGGAGGGGGCACTGACGGCGATCGCGCAATCGTTTCAGCAGGTGCAGCAGAGTGGGCCGTTTTCCAATGCGGCAGGGATTTGGGTGATGCAGGAAGGGGAATTGACGCGGCGGGCGATCGCGCAGGAATTAGGGGTCGCGCCGGAAACGATGACGCTGACGGAAGATGTGTCAATGGGTTGCAATATTGCCCTGTGGGGGATTGATTGGCGGCTTGGGGATCATTTACTCCTGTCCGACTGTGAACATCCCGGTATTATTGCGGCAGCGCAGGAAATTGCCCGCCGCTTCGGGGTGGAAGTGACGACGTGCCCGTTGCAGGATACGTTAAACCAGGGTGATCCGGTGGCAGTGGTGGCCAATCATCTGAAGCCGAGTACGCGCCTGGTCGTACTCAGTCATATTTTGTGGAATACGGGACAGGTGTTGCCACTGGCGGAAATTGTCGCGGCTTGCCACAGCTATTCCCATGCGCGTCCGGTGCGCGTGTTGGTGGATGCGGCGCAATCGGTGGGGGTGTTGCCATTGAATTTGGCATCGTTGCAGGCAGATTTTTATGCCTTCACAGGACATAAATGGTGGTGTGGACCGGAAGGCGTGGGCGGTTTATACGTGCGTCCCGAAGCCATGCCGTCCCTCCATCCCACCTTTGTCGGCTGGCGGAGTATTACCAGCGATGCGACGGGACTCCCCACGGGCTGGAAACCGGATGGGCGACGGTATGAAGTGGCGACTTCGGCGTACCCGCTCTATGCCGGACTGCGACAGGCGATCGCGCTGCATCATCAATACGGTTCCACCAGCGATCGCTATCAGCAAATTTGCACCCTCAGCGGTTTACTGTGGCAGAAGTTAGTCGCCTTACCCAGCGTCGAGTGTCTGCGTACCGCTCCCCCGCAAGCTGGATTGGTGTCTTTTCGACTCCCCGGCCAGTCTCACAACCAATTGATCCGCTTTTTGGAAGCCCGCAACATCATGCTGCGCACCATCCTCAGTCCCGATTGTGTCCGCGCCTGTGTCCACTACTTCACCCTGGAAGCCGAGATTGAGCAACTGGTGGGAGCGATCGCGGATTTTAAAGAGGCTTAGGAATGAAAATTAAATAACATCGAATTTTGTAGTGATTTGACCAGGTTAATTTAGTGCTTTAGAAAGTGGGTTTCGACTTCGCTCAACTCACAACCATCCAAGTGTTGAGCGAAGTCAAAACACGGCTGCAAATGCACATCTTTAGACTTTGCAAATCAGTAAGATGTGTAGGCAATAGCCGTAACGCATCGATCGAGATCTAGCGATGCGTTACGCTGCGCTAACAGCATCCTACGCAGAATTGCACGCGATTAAATCCACGATCGCCGCTGCGCCCCTCGTGATTCACCTGGCAGAGTTTGTTAGTACCGATGCGGGATGGTATTGGCAGTGCAAACAAGAGTGGCTTATAAAGATAGATGTTTTTCAATGAGTCCATCAAGATAATTCTATCCATAGACAAAATACTACTTCTCCCCCAGAATATAGGCAGTTTTTGTATAACAACCCTTTAATTGCAGGGTGAGGGGTGCGGTATGAGGCAGCGCTCAAATCAGCGTGAGCAGCAACGCCAGTTTCAACCATTGAGGCTGATTGCATTCAGCATTTTGAGTGGTGGTATCAGTCAACTGACGACGCTGCCAGCCTGGGGACAGATTGTGCCCGACGCGACTCTGGGCAATGAAGCCTCCGTCGTCAGTCCCGATCGCTCGGTGCGCGGATTGCCTGCCACTCTGATCGAAGGGGGGGCGATCCGGGGCAGCAATCTCTTTCAAAGTTTTCGCGAGTTCAATGTGGGGGATGGGCAGCGGGTGTACTTTGCCAACCCGGCTGGCGTGGACT
The DNA here is from genome assembly GCA_027482985.1 of Cyanobacteriota bacterium. Lineage (GTDB taxonomy): Bacteria > Cyanobacteriota > Cyanobacteriia > Leptolyngbyales > Leptolyngbyaceae > JSC-12. The sequence continues at coordinate 7,743 of JAIXVO010000123.1, read as the reverse complement.
CGATTTTGAGTCGGGTGACGGGTGCCAATGCTTCTCGCATCTTCGGGTTGTTGGGCGTTAACGGAGCCGCCAACCTATTTTTGATGAACCCGAACGGAATTGTGTTTGGCGCAAATGCCCGCTTGGATATTGCCGGATCGTTTGTTGCCACGACTGCCGATCGCCTGACCTTTGACAACGGTGCCACCTTCAGTGCCCGCAACCCCGAACCTGCCCCTCTCCTGACCATCGCCCTGCGCCCCAACCTGCCCTACGGCACCAATTATCAAGGCAACATCAGTCACGCGGGGAACTTAGCCGTGGGCGTGGGGCAAACCCTCTCGCTGCAAGGTCAGACCGTCACCAGTCAGGGCAGTTTGACCGCTCCCGGCGGCACCGTGCAAGTCTTGGGCGATCGCCTCGCGCTATTAGATGGCACCCGCATCGATGTCTCGAATCTGGGCGGTGGCGGCACTGTCTTGATCGGCGGCGAGTTGCAAGGGCGAGGGGATGTACCCAATGCCACGGACACCCTGATTACGCCAGGAGTCACCATTAATGCGGATGCGATCGCGACGGGGGATGGCGGTCGGGTGATCATCTGGGCGAACAATGACACTCAATTTGCGGGACAGATTTCGGCACGGGGGGGCGCGACTGCGGGTAATGGCGGATTCGTCGAAGTGTCCGGTAAACAAACCCTGACGTATACCGGGGCGGTCGATACGACGGCTCCCAATGGGCGGACGGGCACCCTCCTGCTTGACCCGTTTGACTTTGAAATTAATGCCAGCAACGTCAACAGCATCAACCAGGCGACGACCAATCTTCAGTTGCAGGCAGACAACAACATTTCGTTTAATGCGCCGATTAATATTGTCAACTTTGGGATTGGCTTAACAGCGACGGCGGGCAACAACATTTTCGTGAATCGCGACATTGAAACCAATAGTGGCGATGTCAAGCTGATGGCCGCAAATGGGTTGTTTGTGAATGGCGTGTTGATTGACACCAATCGGTCGGAAGCGGCGGGGACGATCGCCGGGACGCTGGAACTGCAAGGCGACAAGCAGGTGGCGATTACGAATAGCAGCCTGTCCAGCCGGAGTAACAGCGATCGCTCAGCCTTTAGTGCGATCGGGATTGTGTCGCGATCGGGGTCAGTGCAGATTGACAACTCTTTCATGAGTACCACCAATCTCGGTTCCGGCTTTGCGGGCGATATTGTGATCACGGCAGCAGAAGAGGTGCGGATTGCGGGGAATACGCAGATTTTCAGCCGGGGGAATCAGGGCTTCGTGTATCTGGGGCGATCGGATTACCAGGGCTATGATTTTGCGCCGCAACGGGTCGTGCTGGATGACTCCCGGGTAGAAGTGACCAACGGGATTCCTGCGCCCGGAGTCATTAACGCTGGATCGGTCTTCGTATCAGCTCAAAATGAGATTCGCCTTGACAACGGCAGTTTAATCACCAGTAGCACCAGGCGGGAGGGCAATGCGGGCAACGTGATTCTGGTGGCACCGGAAGGGCTGGTATCGATCGCCAATGGTGCCGCTATTATCAGCGATGCCAAGGCCACCGCGATCGGGAATGCGGGGGGAGTGGGCATCCTGGCCGAGAACTTGCAAGTCACGGGACAATCTAGCATTTCAACCAGCAGTTTCACGACGGCCAGTGCTTTTAATCCCAGTAGTGCCAGCGGCAGACCGACGACCATTGATGGCAGTTTCGCGGGAGCCGTGGTGCTGTTCATCGGGAACTCTGCCGTATTGAATGACAGCAATATTTTCAACAATTTGGAAAATGGCGCATCGGGGCAGGCGGGTGTTGTCCTGTTGACGGCGCGATCGCTGTCGTTGCTGAATGGGTCCCAAATTCAAACCATCGTCCGGGGGCAAACTAATCAAGGACCAGCAGCTAACGGGAATGCTGGCAATATTCTGATTGGGGTGGATGACACTATCCGGATTGTGGGTCGCAATTCGCGCGGTTTTGCTAGCGCCATTTTTAGCTCGGTAGAAGCGGGCGCAACTGGAAACAGCGGCAACATTATCATCGCTGGCCGGAATCGCCCCTCGGCCACATCCATTCAAATCCGAGAGGGCGGTACCATTAATGTCCGCAACTTGAGTCGGCGGGCGGGCGATTTGGCAGGCAATATCCTCATTTCCTCGCGGGCGGCTTGGCTGGATCAGAATGCCAGCATCATCGCCGTGGGTGAGTCCGGGCAGGGCGGCGAGATTTTACTGGATTTGGATGCCTTGATTATTGGGCGTAATAGTTTCGTTTCAGCCACCGCTGGCATTTTTGGGTCAGGTGGCAATGGTGGCAATATTGCGATCGGGCGTGGCAACGTTCAAAGACCCCCAGTGCTACGGCAGGATGGCATAGTGGTGACAGCACCTGCGTTTGATGGTAGAACCCTGCTGATTGCCGGGAAAACCCCGCGCGATAACAACATTCTGGCACAGGCATTTAGCGGCACGGGCGGCAATATTCGGATTAATGCGTTTCGGTTGCAGGACATCGCCGATCGCCCCGATTTAACCACGCGCAATGATATCTCAACCTCTTCTTTCCTGGGCAACAGCGGCACCACTGTCGTCAATGCACTGAATATTTTTCCCGCCTTCCGGGTAGATCCCCTCCCCGATCGCACCGAAACGCCCCAAATTGCCCAGGGCTGTGATCCACGGGTGCGGCAAGAATCCAGCCAATTCACAATCACGGGGCGGGGTGGACTGCCGCCCAATGCCGCCGATGGCTTGAATCTGGCCACCTTTGCCACGCCGACCCCCACCACCGCCGCCCAACCCCCAGACGGGCAACCCCCAGACCCGTCGCCCGTCGCCCAACCACCCCCGATCGCCCCGGCTCGCGGCTGGAGTCGCAATCCTGATGGCACCATTCAACTGGTCGCCCAAGTCACAGATCCCACTAGCGCGATCGCGCCTGCCCCCCTTTGGTATAGCCCCCCCTGTTATGCGCCTTAATCGTTTACCTGTTTGCCTCTACCCGTTACCTCTCCTGCTCAGTTTGCTGTCGCTTAGCGTGGTCACCCCACCCGCGATCGCCCAGGTTTTAACCCAAACCCCCCGTCCTGCCGATCCGCGGGTGGCTCCTGGGCGCAACAACCTGCCGCCCTCTCTGCAACCGTTGCCAGAGGTGCTGCCCGCGCCGCCTGTGCAACCGAACGCCCCGCCGCCGCTGATTGAGCGCCCCTTGCCGCCACCTACTCCCGGCGATCGCCCCCCCGATCTGCCCAGCGACATTACAGTGAAAGAGTTTCGAGTGATTAGTCCGGAGTTTTATCAGCAATTGCTGCAAGACCCGGCAAAACCCTGTCCCGATTGGCAAGCCACCGATCGCACCACGCAAACTTTCAGCCAGCAGGAAATCAATCGCGTCACCGAGCCGTTTCTCCGCAAACCCCTCGCCTTTGCCCAATTGCTGCAAGCCGCCGATGCGATCGCCCGGCTTTATGTCGATAATCGCTACCTGATCTCCGGCGCTTACATTCCCGCCCTGCCGCCCCGCTGCCCCTTACCGCAAACCGATGCGATCGTCCCAGTGGTGGTGATTGGCGATCGGGTGGAGCCGCAAGCGATTCGGGTGAACTTTGTGAAACCGGAAGTGAAACCGGACACACAGGGAATTCCCCAGACCACTTACGTTCCCGCCACCCGCCAACGCCTGCGGGAAAACTACATTCGTCGCCGCCTCGCCCTCGCCACTCGCGCCCCGCTCAACTCCCAACGGTTATTAGAAGCCTTACAACTCCTCAAGCTCAATCCCTTGATTCAGGATGTCCGGGCGACCCTCTCTCCGGGAACCACACCCGGTCAGAGTTTTCTGGAAGTGAATGTGGTGGAAGCCCGCAGTTTTGGTGCCAGTGCTCTGTTAGACAACGGGCGATCGCCCAGCATTGGCTCGTTCCGCCGCCAGTTTGAAGTGTTTGAAGGAAATCTCACCGGGTTGGGCGATAGTTTGCGCGTCTCCTATGCCAACACCAGCGGCAGTCATGCGGGTGACTTTACTTACACCATCCCGATCAATCCTCGCAACGGCACGCTGTCCCTGGACTTTGGTTCTGCCGCCAGCCGGATTGTCGAAGAACCATTTGACATTCTCAATATTCGATCGCGATCGCGCTACATCGAATTGGCCTACCGCCAGCCCGTGATCCAGACTCCCACGCGGGAACTCGCTCTGGGAGTCAGTTTGGGACGGCAGTACACCCGCGCCACCCTCATCGATGGCGAAATTCCGTTCCCTGTCCCCGGTTCCGACTTTGAAGGGATTACCCGGATCACGACCCTGCGCCTGTTTCAAGAATGGCGGAGCAATCAGGACACCTCGACGTTAGCGTTGCGATCGCAATTGAGCTTCGGTTTACCCCTGTTCAACTCCACTGACAACGAAGGTCCACCGGATGCCCGTTTCGTCGCGTGGCGGGGACAGGCGCAATGGATCAAACAGCTGGCACCGGATACCCTGCTACTCCTGCGGGGCGACTTGCAGGTAGCCGATCGCGCTCTGGTGCCCGTGGAACAATTCGGGTTGGGCGGTCTGTCCACCGTGCGCGGCTATCGGCAAGATGCCATTTTGGGCGACAGTGGCTTGTTAGCGACGGCAGAACTCCGGCTTCCCATCCTCCGCTTACCCCAAATCGGCGGCGTGTTGCAAATTGCCCCCTTCGTCGATGTGGGCACCGCCTGGAATCGTTCCGGCTTTGCCAATCCTGACCCGCGCACCCTGGCTGGCACTGGCCTCGGCTTGCGGCTGCAAATCCGCAACTACCTGACGGCCCGCTTCGACTGGGGCATTCCCCTCGTCTCCATCGACAGCAGTCGCGACACCCTACAAGAACGCGGCCTGTACTTCTCCCTGATTCTCACCCCCTTCTAACCCTGGATCACCCCTATGCTGCCCCCCATTCTTTCCCGGTTGACTGCCCCCCTGCGCCGACTCTGGCATCGATCGCGATCGCTCCTGCTGCTGGGACTCTTCGCGATCGCCCTCGTGGCCAGTCTGCATCTCCCCTTGCAGGCGCAACTCCCGACCGCGATCGACCCCTTCCAGCTCTACAATCAGGGGCAATTTGAAGCGGCGCGGCAAGTGTGGGAACAAGCCGGGAATGCGGCCGCCCAAACCGGCGATCGCGCCACGGAAATTACCAATCGGATTAACGAAGGGCAGGCGTTGAAAGCCTTGGGTGCCTATGTCCGTGCCGAACAGGTGTTAACCAATGCCCTGAATGCGATCGATCCCTCAACGCTGACCCCCCAATCGGCGCAACGAACGCTACAAACGCTGCAAGTGAAACTCCTGCGATCGCTGGGTGAGATTTATCTGGCTCAGGGCAATATCGATCGCGCCCGGACGGAGTTAACTCGCAGTCTGGAACTGGCTCAACCGCTGGCTGATCCCAACCAGATCGGGGCGATTTACTACAGCCTGGGCATGACGGAACGCGCGGCAGTCTGGCGTAGCGCTACCCAACTCTTGCAACCCACGGGGCCGTTATCGGGCATCCAACAAGCGACCCAACTGGCGGCGTTACAAAAACTCCTACAGCCCACAGTACCTAGCCAAGAGCTGTCCACAGCGAAGTCTGTGACCAATTTAGCGACAGTCACTCAAGCGTTTCAACAGGTGGTGCAATTCACCACCGATCCGACAACCCGATTTCGGGCTGAATTGAGTCAACTGAGTTTAATGGTGGATTTACTGCCCCGGTTGAATCAGTATTTGAATACTTATCTCAATCAAGTATCAAATGAGTTAACTGGGATTAACTCGGATTACTTCATCAATACGTTCATTGCCGATCCAACTTTGGTGAAGGATCTGATGCCATTGGTGCCGATCTTTGGGCAGGTTCGCCAATTGCAAACTGCTCCTGATCCGGCGACCTTATTGACGTTCACCGACCTGGCACAATTGCAGTGGCGCATCCGGGATCTGACCGATACCGTCGTTACTCAGGGGGCACAACTGCCGCTGCAACTGGCGCAATTGCCGGATACGGTGGAAGCGGCTGAAAGCCATATCCATTATGCTCAAACGCTCCTCCGATTGAAACCGATCGCGGAGACCGCCAATCGGGTCGATACCCAATTGCGGGAAGACCTGAGAAGTGTGTTGGCGGCAGTGCAAAGTTACTACAAGGTGCCGGAGTATCAGCAAAAGTTACCCCCGCGATCGCGCCTTGATCCCGTTTTCAAGAAGGTCAGAAATGACCTCCAAACCCCACAGCGATCGCTGTTCCTGCTGCCTTCGACCCGATCTGCCCTCAATCAACAAACCCAGGCATCGTTGCAACAAGCTACCCAGGTGTTGACGCAGCCGCTGGCGACCGCCCGCAAATTCAACAACCCCCGGCTGGAAGCGACTGTCAATATTTTACTGGCGACGGTTTATAGCACCACGGCTGACCTGACGGGCGACCCGACGCGCTGGGCGGATGTGGAAGGTTTGACGAAACGGGCGATGCAATTGATTCAATCGCAAAATGACCCAGATTTGATTTTGAGAGCACAACAGCAATATGCGCGATCGCTGGTGAAACAGTCCAAAACGACTGCGGCGCAGGCAGCTTGTCGGGTGGCGACCACCAGCTTGCAGGTGAATCGGCGCAACCTTGTGGCCATCAATCAGGATTTGCAGTATTCCTTCTTGGAAACGGTTGATCCGTTTTATCGCGAATGTGTGGTGGCGTTGTTGGCGGGCGATGACAACACAGCGCCGCAGCAAAATTTATCGGATGCGCGGGACTTAATCGAAGCGTTGCAATTAGCGGAGTTGGATAACTTCTTTCGAGAAGCCTGTATTGAAGGTCAAAAAGCCGCGATCGATACTTTAATTGATCAACCCCAAAATGCAAAAACAGCCGTAATTTATCCGATCTTGCTCGCAAAACGCAAGATCGGTGTAATTGTGAAACTGCCGAATGTCAAAACGTTGCAGTATTACACCACCGAAACACCAAACCAAGACATTGAATCGACTTTATTTCGATTTAGTGACCAACTCACTGATCCTCGCACTAGCACCACCGCCTCCACCAGAGCACTGGGGGCAACCATTTATCGCTGGTTAATTCAGGATGTGCGATCGCAACTAACTGGTGTAGATACTTTAGTCTTTGTCCCCGATGCCGCCTTCCGCAATACCCCGATGGCGGCATTGTATGATCCAGAGCAGCAGCGGTATCTCATTGATGACTTTGCGATCGCCCTCAGTCCCGGTTTGCAACTGACCCAGACGACTGCCAATCAGTCTGTGGTGCTGAATGCGATCGGGGCTGGTTTAATTGACATTCCCACGCAATTTCAACTTACGGCATTTCCGAAAGCGGTGATTGAACAGGAGTTTCGTACCCTGAAACGCGTCGGGATTCTGAACCGACCACCCTTGCTGGAAACCGACTTCACCAGCCAAGAATTGATTAATCAGTTGCAACGGAATCCGTTTAATGTCGTGCATTTGTCCACCCATGCGGCGTTTAGTTCCCAGAAGGAGAAAACCTATGTGCTGATGGCGAATGGGCGGGTGAATGTGGATGATTTTAGTGCCATCTTGCGGAAGCGTGGGCAACAACAAGATGGGGCGATCGAGTTGTTAGTGTTGAGTGCCTGTGAAACGGCGAGTGGCGATCAGCGGGCGGCGTTGGGATTAGCCGGGATTGCCATTCGGTCGGGTGCCCGCAGCACGATGGCGACGCTGTGGGCGGTTGATCCCACGGCCACGGCTAGATTT
>JAIXVO010000146.1 GCA_027482985.1 Cyanobacteriota bacterium | reverse complement strand
TGCACGAGAGCCGCGATCGCCTCAATCAGCACATCCGGTTCGACTGGCTTTGTCAGATAAGCTTGAAACCCGGCTGCCAGTGCCCGTTCTCGGTCTTCACTACGGGCATACCCGGTGAGGGCGATCGCGGGCGGCATCCGTTCCAGTACTAACGCTCGAATGCGGCGGATCAGACTATAGCCATCCTCATCCGGCATCCCGATATCGCTAACCAAAACATTCACCATCGCTTGTTGCAAAATTTGCGGAATCTCCTCCGTCGAACTGACTGCAATCACCGTCGCTTCCTGCAGTTCGAGCAAGGTCGCAATGTAACTCCGAGAATCGGCTTCATCATCCACTACCAGCACCGTTAAGCCCAAGAGTGAGGGCAGTGCGGTGGTCGCGATCGCACTCCCAGCCACAAACGGCGCAGCCGGCGTGATCAAAATCGGCAGTTGCACTGTAAACGTTGATCCTTGTCCTTCCCCAGCACTGAATGCCGCCACTGTTCCTCCATGCAGTTCGATCAAATGGCGCACAATCGAGAGTCCCAATCCCAACCCGCCATACTGCCGTGTGATGGAACTGTCCGCCTGCCGAAAGCGATCGAACACATGCGGCAAGAACGCTGGGGCAATGCCTTTGCCCGTGTCGGTGATGGTGATTTGCAGGTGGGAGGGGGCGGAGGCATGGGAGGGAGGTGAGGGAGGTGAGGGAGCGGAGGGAGAGACGGAATTGGAGGGAGAGACGGAATTGGAGGAAGGTTGGATGAATAGACCTGGCTGTTCTTCCTCACCTTTCTTACTTCCTCTCCCTCCCTCTCCTCCCTCTTCCACCCAAGCTGGTGCTAACCGGATCTCCACCTGTCCGCCTGTGGGGGTGAATTTGACGGCGTTGGAGAGGAGATTCCAGATCACTTGTTGGAGCCGATCGCGATCGCCCAACACTTCCAGGGGCGTGTTGAGGGGGGTCCCGGGGGCGGGGATGGTGTTGTCGTTTTGGAAGTGTAATTGGATGGATTTGGCGGCGGTGGCGGGGCGGATGGTTTCCAGGGTGGTGGTGATCAGCATTCCGAGATTCACGGGCTGGATATTGAGTTGTAATTTGCCCTGAATGATGCGGGAGACATCCAGTAAATCTTCGATCAGTTGGGTTTGGGTGCGGGTGTTGCGTTCGATAATTTCCAACGCTTGAGCCGCCCGAGTGGGTTCATAGGGGCGGCTTTTGAGCAGATTGGTCCAACCGAGGATGGCGTTTAGGGGCGATCGCAGTTCATGGGAGAGGGTGGCGAGAAACTCATCTTTCAGGCGATTGGCCGTTTCGCTGGCGGTGCGGGCTTCCTGTTCGCGAATCAGCAACCGTTCGCGTTCGACGGCGACTCGTTTTTGCAAGGTCATATCCGTCGCAATATACACTGCGCCCGTCAATGTGCCCGCGTCATCCAAAATGGCATCCAGCGTCAGTGCCAGCCAACCGGACTCGCCCGTGCTGAGGGGAAACGGAATTTCCACCCGCAAGCGTTGACCCGTGGTTTGTAACTGGCGGAGGGAGAAGCGATCGCGGAGGGCGGGGGTGTCGCTGGGGGGCGGGGCAATGTCGGTTAAGGGGGGTTCCGTCGCGTCTACGGGGAGGGGCACCAGATCGAGGTAATGGCGATCGCGGAGTTGGGCGCAGGATTGGTTCAGCAATTGTTCGATCGCCCGATTGCAGCGCTGGACCCGACCCATGGCATCGAGCAAACACACGCCATCATTCATCGCATCAAAGGTTGCCTGCCATTCGCGGGATTGCTGGCGGGCGGTGCGTTCGGCTTCATACAGCCGGAGTAAAGCATGGATTGTGGCGATTAACTCCACGGCTTCCACGGGCTGCACTAGATAGGCATCGGCTCCCGACTCTAACCCCTGGGCGCGATCGACACTGCGCGTATAGGCGGCGGACAGGTGTAAGACGGGAATGCTAGCCGTGACGGGATTTTGCTTCAACTGCTGACAGATTTCAAAGCCGCTGATATCCGGCAGGTGGACATCGAGAATCACCAGATCGGGGGGCGATTGGGCGATCGCGGCCAACCCGTCGGCACCCGATGCCGCCTCGGTGACGCGGAAGCCGGACTCTGCCAAATAGCGTTGCACCACGTAACGATTGGTGGGATTGTCGTCGATACACAGAATCGTGATTTGCGCGTCAACCATGAGATAGTCCCTCCCGAAACGCCGGATGAGCTTGAACTAAGGCTTGTAACAGGGCCTCTGGATACCCATCACCCTTGGCCAGAATGGCGATCGCGCGGGGCTGGAGTTGGGCAATTTCGGCGGTTGAGAGGAGCCGCGAGGTTTGAATAATCACTGGGATCGTTTGGGTGGTGGGCTGTTGCGCCAGTTGGGTTAAGACCTCATCGCCGGATAGGGTGGGCATCATCCAATCCAGGACGATCGCCTGGGGTTGTTCCGTTTGCGCCAATGTCAGTCCTGTGGTGCCGTCAGTTGTGGTCAGCAAAATCACCGCATCCATGGGCAGCGCTTGTTGCAGCAGGTAATGGGCGACTGGATCGTCATCGATCAGGAGGAGTTTGGGGCGAGGCGGGGCGGACAGTGCAGCGGCGCGGGTGGGGCTGGCTGTTGTTCCGCTCACCGACGGGGGCCTTGGCACGGGTGGCGGTGTTGCCGCCGCGTCGGGTTCGGGTAGGGGGATCGATGGTGCCCCATACACGCTGGGTAGATTGGCGGTGAAGGTGGAACCCTGACCGAGAGTACTGGTAACGGCCACGCTGCCGCCGAGTAATTCTGCCAGGCGGCGGGAGAGGGGCAGTCCCAACCCAGTGCCGCGCACCTGCCGTTGACGCTGTGAATCGAGTTGCACAAAATCCTCAAAAATGCGGTCTTGATCGGCGGACGCAATCCCAATCCCGGTATCGGTCACATGGAACAAGACGCGATCGCCCTGCAATTGAGCGCTGACCCGGACTTCACCCTGTTCGGTAAACTTAAGGGCATTGGAAATAAAGTTGCGTAAAATCTGAGCGACCTTGCCATTGTCAGTATAAAGCGGTGGCAAATCTGGTGCTTCGACAAACACGAGGGCTACCGCCGGATTGTGCACCACCAGGGGGCGTAGCATCCCGCGCAGCGTCCCAAACAAGTCGCTGACGGCAAACCACTCGGTGCGAATTTCGACTTTCCCGGCTTCCACCTTCGCCAGATC